>JAYTAK010000378.1:0-9876 GCA_043737515.1 Candidatus Kuenenia sp.
CCCATATCCCTGGTCATCTGGCGCGGGGGCGGGATAGGGACCAGCGTCGATCGCCGTCTCCTGCTTTGTTGGAACCGCAAACCGAGCGACCGCATCCCCGGCGTCCATGACAGGAGTCACGTCCCGGACAATCTTCAGTTGCTGATTCAGCCGCCCATACTGCGCGATGTCCCGGAGGGGAATCTGCTTTTCATTCACCGGCTCTGCACCTCCCCTGCGCGGGGAGTGTTCGTCGCGAAACTCGAAGTACATCCCGCTGTCCAGCTTTCGGATCATCTCTCGCAGGCCAGCCAGGGCGTCCTTCGCCGCGTCACTCGCCGGACTCACGTTCCCGGACGTTGCGGCAGATGATTCGCGTTTCGAAGGATCATCTACGGTTTGCGAGCAGACTGGCGACACCAACACCGTGAGCAGGCACAGCAGTCCGCACCACTTTGCCAGAGCGTCCGAAAAATGACTGGATCGGTTCATTTGTCTCTCACTTTGCAGTCATCGCAATTCGGCATTTTCAAATTCCTTGAACGGAATGAAAACAAAGTAGTCGTGCTGCAGAACTGCCGTTTCAAATTCGTCCCCTTCGGCGACTACCGTGACGCTGATGGGAATAGGAACTCCTTCAGGCTTCTTTCCAAAAATGCGTTTCCATGCATTCACGGATTCTTCAATAAAGGTCTGCGTCGCATCCTGTGTTTGCTGGCCGTTGTTGCGAATCATACCTAGTATCCAATTCCTGTCACGAATCAGCATCTCAACCGAAAGAGCCGCTGGCAGTTCGAAGACGCCATCACTCGACTCCAACGTCAGCAGTTTTTGGTCAGGCAACAACCCACGACTTTGCAGCCGGAATCGCGTTGCACCCTCAGCGGAATAGGACACCTGCGTCGAGGATTTCGTTGACAACTCAAAGGTGGATTGGACAGGCACAATATGGAAAGGAACTTCTGCACCGACGCTAAGCTCTTCGGCACGACCGGAATAGAGGGTGCCGCCTGCGTAGGCAAGATACCGACCGCCGCCAAACAGGATACCCGCAGGCGGACCAGGCTGAGCCTGCGTGGAGAGTTGCACAGTCGCCAGCCTGCGAGCGGTCTTCAGGTCATAGCTGTGCAGAGACGCGCCGTCTTTCCCGGAAGCGATGCGGGCAAAGATCGGGAAATCCAGGCAATTGACAAACTCTTCAAATCCTTTGCCGGGACCATGCACATCAGCTATGCGAGAGCGAAACGGATGCCATCGCTGCCCCAGCGGGGAGAATGAATGCTCCGCCAGCAGTTGAATTTCAGTCCTGCGAAATTCATCCGGCCAAATCATCAGTTGAGGTTTTTTCCATTCCGTATCCCACAAAATGCCCTGCTCCAGCCAACCAAGGGCTGTCGGTCCGGTCAGACCTCCCGGTGTATTGTCATGTGCGTATCTCTTTCCGAATTCAAATTCTGGCTGATTCAATCGCATGATTTCTCCTGCGACGTTGAGGTATCGTCCATCAATAAATGTCAGTCGGGTATCCTGCCCGACGGAAAAGCCGAATGCGGCTTCTCGTGTCTTCTTGAGTCCTTCGATCTCCCATTCCTCAACACCGTCCTGCATAAGTACATACACAGATTTGTTTCCGATACGGCCCTCCAGAATCGTTTCCTGAACTGACGTCTCGGCTGATATCTGCATGGACTCCAGGTCAAGAATCGCCACCCTGGCGGGCACGCCCGCAGACGTCAGCAGAGCATGTCGACCGTCGGGCGAAATACTTGCGGACATCACAGGAAACGGAGCCCCAAGTGACAACGGCGGTGTCTTCACCTCGACGACATCCTTTTTGTCTGCATCGCGATCTTCCGGGCCTTCGGCCACCGGTTGTCTCTTCACGCGGATGACCGGCGGCGGTTGGTTCTTCTTTTGGCGATCAGCCCAATCGCGCCGTTCCCTGTCGCTGATACCGCAATCTTCAAACGGTACTTCAACAAGGAATTGATGTTCAAGCACGGCGGTCTGCAGGTTCTTTCCCAGGGCGCGAACCCGGGCGGTGACGGAGAGCGGAATGCCGTTCGGCTCGCGCCCCGTGATACGTTCAAAGAGGGACGTGACGGATTCGGTGTACGTCAATGCCGGATGTGGTGGCGCAGGTTCTTTACTATCTTTGTTATGAAACGGAACGCGAAACATCTCACTGACGTTAATGCTGAGTTCGCTGAGATCAATTTTGAACTCGCCTGATTCAGATGTCAGCAACTCATCAGTCGCGCCTGCAAGGGAAACAGAAAGCTTCAGTTCATATTTGGATGCTTCGGGAGCGGAATAGGCGATCTTCGTCATGCCCTTCAGCGGCAGCAGGAATTTCGTCTGCTCCGGAACAATCTGAAACGGAGGTTTTCCCAATACAGGATCATCCGGATCGAGTCGCCGCAGAAATAATTCCCCTCTCCTGATGACCTGCAGGGAATTCGGGCAGGAACTGAATTTCGCACCCTCGCCCACTGAGGGCGGGACGTTGATATTCTTCAACGCACCGAGCAACACCGTCGCTGTGTCCGTTGATGTTGGGTCTGCAAGGTGAATCTCGGTCTTCTTGATTGAGACCGGTAGCAGCAGGTCGGGAAGCAGCTGCGGTCGCTCATCAAATGCTCCGCGAAAGTCAACCAGACGGTTGTTCTCAGAATAGAGGTGCGGTCCGCGAAATACTGGGATCATCGGAATCTGTACCGGTCGCTGCTTTGCGGCGGCCTGGAATGGTGAGAATTCGAGAATCAATCTCGGTTTGAAATCACTCGTGTTCCAGAGCACACCATCCATGAGCCAGCCATCACGCAGCCGACCGGTCTGTGGAAATCCGGAAGTCATTGTCATCAAAGAAAAGACCTCCGACTGAGGCGGCAGCATGTCGAGCGTCGGCAGTTGATATCGAATCGGCGCTTCGCGTTCTTGCCCCGTAACGACCAGGTATCGACCTGCAGCAACCAGCGTTCCTGGCTGCAGATGGAAGCGGTCAATGATCTGCAGGTCGTCAAGGCGGACCTGCAGCACCGGCATTTCGACGGCATTTGAATCTGATTGCCGGGACGAGTATGGCGCTGCCAGAAACAAAGTCCCGTCGACAATTGCGGCACTATCGATCATGCCGTTGAAGACTCGCTGTGTAAGGATCTTCTGTTCCGTCGAATCAAGCACCGCCACATGAGCAGAATTTTTGGGTTCAACGTCGAAAAAATGACCATCCTTCAGCTTCTCATCAGACCAATCGTAGCCCCACACGACGATTGCTGAATCCGTTGGAGAAGTACAAATACCGGCCACCCTGAATGGCAGATCCATGTTTTCGAATCCTGTGTCGTCAACAGCCGGCACCGACGGTTCTGAAACTCCGGCGTTGCCAACCGGCTTATCGAGGGATGGGCTGCCGGGGCCAGACGGCTGACGAGGCGTCAGGAGTTTCTCCGGCATCTCTGACAACGCGACGACGATTGCTTCTCGCTGTTTCGAGGGCTGCGAATCAATTTTGGCTGCCGACGTTTTCTTCGTGGACTGATCAGAATCCTGAGACGGCGGCGCGATGCCGGATTGTTCGGCAGGCACTTCAGCTCCGTTCTTCGAGTCTGCCACCACGCCTTGGTTTGTTGCTGTTGAATCAGCTTCACGGCCGGAGGAACCGTTCTGGAGGCCGTTTGGAGCGGAGTCCGCAGCATTGACCGGATCGGCGGAACCGCTGCTAAACCTGAATGCCAGCAGCAGAATCAGCCCGCTCAGAAACACGGTCGCAAACGCAATTCCGCCAGCAGCAATTGGTGTTTTTCGAAGCCATTCAAACAGATGATTGTTCTCACGGTCCCCGGAAGGCGCGGGTTTCTGTTGGCTGCTGCGTTTCGTCATATTGTCACACTCACATTGTCGTTGCCAAATTAGCCTGCGATGTCTGCTACTCAGCTTAGCGGCACGCAACGAGGCCCACAACCTACACCGCTCGCGGATCACATCCGCCCGGTATCTTAATTCGGTTGGGTTTGAATTCCGACATTCTCTGCCCAACTTGCGGCGAAGCTCGTTCCGGAGAGTTGCGAATCGACCTGAAAGCAGACACGATGTGAATCCCAGAGACTTCTTCCAGGATCTCGCGCCTGTCAATTGGAACTCTTGCCATGCCACTAATTGCCGTTTGTCCTGAGGGACACAAACTTCAGGTGAAGGACGAACATGCAGGCAAGAAAGTCCGTTGTCCAAAGTGTGGAGGCGTGGCACTTGTTCCCGCCTCTCCCGCCACTCCGGGTTCCACGCCGAATCGAGCCGCTGCTTCGATGCAGCCGACCGCAAAACCAAAAGCAACGCCGACAACAGAGGCTGGCAGGTCTTCCGCCGGATCGACGTCTCTCCGTCCACAAGAAGTAGAACCAGCGCAATCACTCCCGAAGAAGGCTGTTTCTGAAGCACCACCTTCAAAGCCAGCCGCGAATCGCGAACCCGGCAAACCTGCAGAGTCGTCCAGTCCGCCGGAAGGTCCGACCGACTCGTGGGGTTACGACGACGATTTGTCGGACTTCAATGAATCGTCCTCGTTGGAAAATCATGACTCGTATTCGTCGGAAGATGACGAGCCGGAGGAGGACGATCCGTGGACAGCCTCAAAAGCACCATCCCACAAGGTCGCTTCGTCACTCCCGATGCCCCCTGTCACCAGTGCCTCCAGTCGCAACATGTTGTTGACGGTAGCAGGTGGTATCGTCGCCGCCGTTGTGCTTCTGACAGGAGTCGCCTGGCTGTTGCCTCGGCAGACGAAATTGGAAACCGCAACGGTATCAATGGCAGTCCCGTCATCTCCGCCTGCGACAATCACAGTGGCTGGCAATGGAGACGCTGGCGAGGCTGCGAATGTTTCAGCTGCATCCCATGCAGCTGAATCTGTCGATCAAGGAGCTGAAACAACAGCAGCGGCGACTGAGATCGCTCCCGCTGGCAAAGGGAAATGGGATCTCGTGCCTGTCGCCGCGAACAAGAAGCTGACGGCTTTCCAGACTCCGTTCACTGCGCAGTCATCAGCGTTTGATGAAACGACCGGACGCCTGCTCGTGGCAACTACGCAGAAGGAACTGGTTGTCCTGGACGTGGATGACGTAATCACGGGAAATCTGACGCCGGAAATGATCATTACGACAAATCAGATTCCTGTATCGGCTTGCTGGAAGCCGTTTGGAGACGACCGACTTTTTGCCGTGGCATTCGATGGAGATGAGCCCCTCACCTTGTTTCATGCGGATGGTCTTGAACGAGCCGGCCAGATCTCGCTGCCCGGGCTGAGCAATATTCGAAGTCTTCAGGGCAGTGTAAATCCGAATGATCCCTGGCTCTATTTCATTGGAAAAAATGCCGAATCATCGACGCATTTCGGACGAATCAACCTTGAAACGCTGGCTCTGGATAGTCTGTCCCAAACAAGAAATGGCGGCATTTTGAGCCTCAGGCCCTCTGGTGACGGAAGTCTGCTGTTTGCGGAATTTGTGCAGGGAGGGTTTGCCTCGTATATCTGGAGTAAGCGGAAAGACACAGAGGGGTTTTCAATACTCTACCATGTCGGTGGAATCGGAGGCTCTGACTACACTGGAGTCGTGCCTTTTCCAGACGGACACATCGTGCTGACCGGCGACCGCGTTTCCGGACCATTGATGCGAGGCGTCCTGCGAAACACAGAGTTTCAGCCTTGTGACATCTTCGAGAGCACGCCGGTCATTGCCGGAGTCGACAGGAGTGGGCTGGTGCTGGCCTCGGCGAACAACTACTCGCCACTGTCAACTGTCGCGTTTCCACAGCAATGGATGCCGACAGAACAGCCCAGTCCGACCGCGCCCAGAACAATCTACTTTCCGATGCTGGATGTTGTTGCCGATGACACACGAAAGGCAGTGATAGGTGTTCTCAAGTCGGGAGTTTTCCTGACGTCACTGCAGGCCCACAGCCTGCCCTCAGAGCCGTCATTGCTGCCCGAACAACTTCTGCCGTCGCAACTGTTTGTCGGTCGACCGTTTGAAGCAGAACTTGGAGTCGAAGACAAGACTGCTACGGTTGAATTCATTGATGATCCGCCTCGGCCTGAAGGGCAAAGAACAACGACCGCTACGCTACAGTTCTCTGCCAAGCCGATCACTGATGTCCTCGCAGATGCGCCACTCGGTGCTGCTGTAAACAATCAGCAGCAGGTCGTCATCCCCGCGAAAATAGCAGACTTTAAGAGCCATCAAGTTCCGTTCACGATTCGGATTGATGACGAAAAAATGAAGGTGATCGGGATCGACGATTATAAAGAAATCCTGAACGTCGAGCGGACGAACGGGCAGAACCACAATGTGACTTCCCCGATTCAGATTCTTACAGACAAGCCTCAGCAGAGCAAAACTGTGATACCGGTGATTCAGGGGCAGAAGATTCAGTGGACCCCGTCGCTGGATCTGGTGGGTCGGCATCTGGTTCGAATTCGAGTGACGTCCGGCAAAATACAGCACGAGTTCTACTGGGATTTCGAAATTGCCCTGCCGACGCACGAGCTGCCGTTTGATGTTGCCGGAATTCAGCCGGATGCGGATGCCCATTTCGCTGTGATCTGGGGACGCACAAAGCAGCAGACTTCCGGATCAGTCATAGGAATACTCGACCTGCAGAAAAAAGTGCTCGTTCAACACACGGAATTGCCAAGGACTGTCATCTCAGCAGCAATTGATTCGTCGGGTGTTTGCGCCTGTGTGGCAGACTCTGCGAAAGGGGCGTCGGCTCAGCTCATTTCGCTCGATCGTGCGACTCTCAAGGTTCAGGAGCAGGCGGCGATCAAGACAGCGTTCAGTTCACTCATGATCATCGCCGGAAAGTACCTCTACGCCAAATCATCGCCGTATGATCCCGGACAAAGTTTCAATCTTCCTCGCCTGACGCCGATTGAACATCAAAGTTCGCCCTTTCCAATCGCAGGTCAGGTTGGCGACGGCTGGATCTGGGACGGGATTCTCTGGGATCAGGCAATGCAGGATCCTCAACTGCTGCTCGTTCCATACCCGTGGCTGGGAAATGAGCAACGCGGTGCAAACCGGACGGCTCCATTCGGTCAGCAGATCGTCCTGAGTACAAATGGTTGCGAAACGTGCCTGCTGCAATATAAATGGCAACCAGACATCAACGGAGTGCCATTCCTGAAAACGCAGGGTGGCCTGATTCTTGAGAACAATATGCTGAAAATTCAGTCGCAGCGCAACGCATACAAAGCCGGAACCGCAATTACCCTCAGTCCCCCGGACTTTTCAACCCTCTATGCGGAATATCGAGAAGTGTCTGGAAGCGAGCAGCCATACCTTGCTGCGTCGAAAGACGAAGTGCTTATTGTACGAAATGGAAAACTGACAACGATCCCGCTGAATCTTCTTGTCGAAGAAGAAACACCGTTTCGAATCACTCAGGTGCAGACGGTGTTCAGCGAAAAGTACGGCGACAAGCTCAGGCTGAAATACTCCGCCGCCGGTGCCGCGACATACCACCTGCACCTGCGACATGCCTGGTCGAATGAGCTCAACGAGCCACCTCTTGCTGAGCTAGTCTCGCAGAATGGCGAGTTTGAACTTGATCCCGATCCCGGCAAAGGGCTGCCTGCGAAGGTATTAGAGATGCCTGTGATGCGACAGTTACAAAACACGCCAGGGCAGTCTCCATCGGATCGCATCGCCGCGCTCAAAAAGCTGGAGCAGCAACTCACGCCATACTTTCGGCAAGTGACAGGTCGCGATCCCAAAGGAATCCCCGTCCCCGTTTACATCACCGTCGTAGCGACACATACGGATGGTTTACAGCGCGCCGCGTTGTCACATGCCGTGCTGATGGAAATCCCCTACAAAGCGATTCCCTGAGCCTGCTCGATTCGAGTTGCCACGGCCAGTTTTGTGTCTGAGTTCTATCTGATCGCGGACATTGGAGGCGCACGTTTCAGCCGGATCATTGGGTAATTGAATACCGGTGTGGTCGTCTACGCGACCGAATCGCTGCTTTCAGGCTGGTCCCAGGAATCGTCGAGCAATTCATCCGAATCGGAAACGACACTGCTCCCTGAAATGCGGGCCGTGTCTTCGGAGTGTGATGTCTCCTGTTCCGGTTTCATCACATCGTAGGCAACCTTGTGGCCAGGAAGCCACAACGGTTCAATCTGCTTCTGCTGAAACAACTGAGCGATGTGCTCATGGCAGGTGAAGAACAGAACCTGCTGACCCTCACGGGCGACTTCCAGCAGACATTCTGCCGCCGCGTCGGTGCGTTCCTGGTCGAAGTTCACAAATAAATCGTCCATCACGAGCGGCAGTTCCACACCGCGTTTCGCAAACTCTCGCACCAGAGCAAATCGGATGGCGAGAAACAACTGTTCTCGCGTACCACCGCTGAGCTGTTCAACGCGAAACGTCTGGCCGTATTCGTCATCGATACACAGAAAATCTTCACCCAGCGGTGCCCAGATGCGGTGGTAGCGTCCGGAGGTCATGCGATGCATGTAGTCAGACGCCGTCACCAGTGTCCCGGAAATGTTTTCCTGTTCGAATCGGCGGCGGATCTGTACGACCGCATCGTGTTCGATCTGTAACGCAAACCATTCTTCCGAGGCGTGGTAGATTTCCGAGGCCACGCGGGCCTTGTTGAAAAATTCTGCATGGGAATCCCGGCTGGATTCCAGCAGCTTGATTTCCTGTTTCAGACTGCCCAGTTCTTCGTGATTCTTGTTCAATCGTTGTTCAACATCCGCCAGTTCCGACGTTCGCAGTTGAATCGTCTCACGAGCTTTGAACGCATCGAATCGGATTAAGTCATCTTCCACAATCGCCAATTCAGTTTCTGTGGACGACACGTCGATCAGTTCTTCGTTTGCCTTTTTCAACTGAGTCTGCCACTGCACACGGCGCGTTTCGGACTCCTGCTGTTTCGTCAGTTCTTCGCGCGACGACACACCAGACCGTGCAAACACTGCGCTGCGGCGCAATTCGGCGGCTTCCATCTGGTGCTGTGCATGGCGCCCATCGTGTTGCCGCGTTTCGCTGTCCGCCAGCAGTCGGTCTTTCTCTGTGCGATCCCGGTCGTGCGTCTTCAGCTCCTGTTGCCACGAGGTCAGAACTTCCAACGGTCGCGTGAAATTCAACTTTCGGGCAGTGGTGAGTCGATTTCCCAACTGTTCGACTCGTACCCGCATCGCCTCAAACATCCGCCGCAGGCCCTCGACCTCAGGAGCCGAATTACGCCACTGCGTCAGCATCTCACGGACTTCCTGAATACGACGCCACCAGTCGAACGCCTGTTCGACCCGCACCGTTTCATCCATACCCAACGAGGTCAGTATTCGACACCATTCCTGGCGCTGTTCGTTGACGTGCTGCTGAGCCGACTGGTAGCGATCTCGCAGCAACTTCAATCGCATCCGCCGCGCAGCGGCACGAGTCTGCCTACGCTGCAGGACTTCCAGATCCGCGATGCGTGCGGAACAGTCGCCGATGCGATCAACCATTTCTGCGGTCGATGATTTCCAGTTCTCGGCATTTTCCTCGCGTCCTGCAAAGCGATCGGCCAGCGCCATTCTGCCAATACGTTCCTGCAGCAATCGCAGTTGACGGTCCGCCTGTCTTGCTTCGTCCGCAATATCGTCGAGCTTAATGCCGACTTTCGCGTCGAAGTTGTTTCGGAGTCCGTTGCGAACACCCCACCACATAATTCCGGCGAATCCAAACGCTGCCGCAGCCAGAGCGCCGCCCAAAGCGCGACGGGGTTCGCCGCCCAGCGAAAACGTCGCGATCCCAAACAGGCACAGCGCTGCGCCGATCCAGCCCATGGTCGTAATCGTCTTGTCAACCCACGCCGGAATCGATTCGTCCGTATCGACGCGAT
>JAYTAK010000379.1:0-1805 GCA_043737515.1 Candidatus Kuenenia sp.
ACGGTTCGCCACGTCACGCTGGACCACGCGCATTGCCGTCACGACACTCGTTGGAACAGCCGTCGCAGTCTTGTGTACTCCATGGCCGTATTCGATGAAAGTTTCCTGCACGCTCGAACCCATGACGCGCCGCATCGTCAGCGCGCCGTACGATGGGCTGGTTGAGACATCTCTGACCGAACCCGGAAGCGTTGTGCAGCAAGGCCAGATTCTGGCGCGGATGGATGCTCGTGAGATCCGCTGGGAACTTGCGACCGTCACTGCCGAACGCAGCCACGCCCTGAAAGAAGCCGACACCGAATTGGCGCGTGAGAACATCGGTAAGGCTCAGTTGGCTCGCATGGAAGCGGAAGGCCTGAAGCGAAAACTTGAACTACTGCAGTACCGCGAGCAGAACCACGAACTCGTCTCGCCGATCGAAGGCATGGTGCTCAACGGCAGCCTGGAAAAACTCACAGGGGCGCCGGTGAAAACAGGACAGCCATTGTTCGAGGTCGCTGAGCTGAATCCTCTGCGACTGGAACTCGCTGTCCCGGCCGAGGACTACTTTCACATCAGGCCGGGCCAGCCTGTCTCCGTAGCCTTTGATGGTTTCGACGGCGAACGCTTCGAAGGCACGATCGTTCGAGTTCGTCCGCGTTCGGAGATTCGCGACGAGAAAAACGTGTTCGTCGCTGAGATGGAAGTTCCCAATTCCGACTTTCGTCTGAGGCCCGGTATTCAAGGCTACGCAACGATCACCGGCGACAGGCACTCAATCGCGTGGAACACGTTTCACAAGGCATGGGAATCGCTCTGGCGTACAGATCCCAGCGCGATCCTGGCTGAGAACAGCGCTGTCGGCCCAAGCACAATGGATTTTGTGGCACAGTCTCGACTGGCGAAACACCAGGCATCCGAGCGTCCGCAGTTAGCGATTCGTCCCGAGCCTGATCCGGCGAAGAGTGAAAAACCCGCGCCTGTCACCCGCATCGTCGAAGCCCCGCGTGAACAGTCGAGGCAGGAATGAACGAGCACGACCAACCATCGCCATCGCCACGCGGGCTTCCCACGGAGGAACTGTCCGGTCTGCGATTGTTGCTGCGCGACGATCTGACCTTCACGCTGCAGCAGTTCGCCGGGGAGACCTGCTACGTGATTGAGGACCCGGTTCATTCCGCGTACTACCGCATTGGCTGTTCGGAGTACACGTTCCTGTCGCTGCTGAACGGGAGGAACACCGTGAATGAGGCCATCGCGAAATCCGCCGTCGCGCTGGGTGCGAATGCGTTGTCGGAACAGGAAGTGAGCACTGTCTGTCGCTGGCTGACGGACAATCATCTCGCAGGGACACAGCAATCAAGGCACAGTCAGCGATTCACCGAGATCCAGACGAAGGCCGAAGCCGGGCGCTGGAAAAAGCTCCTGAATCCGCTGACGTTCTCCCTCAATCTGGGCAACCCGTCATCGTTGCTGCATCGACTACTGCCGCTGCTGGGTTGGCTCTACAGCCGGTTTGGCTGGGTGGTCTGGATCTGCATATTGTGTCTCGGCGGCATCCGTTTGCTGATCGACTGGCGCAGCGTGGCGCATGATTCCGTGCCGGTGGTCGCGCCAGAAAACTGGCTCTGGCTGGGACTCGTCTGGCTGGGACTGAAACTGATTCATGAAGTTTCGCACGGCCTGTGCTGCCTGAGTCACGGCGGCAGCGTACGCGTCTGCGGGATTAACACCGTGATGTTTTTCCCGATGCCATTTGTGGACACGTCATCGTCGTGGCGACTGCCGTCAAAATGGCAACGGATGCATGTGGCGTTCGCCGGGAT
>JAYTAK010000380.1:0-4273 GCA_043737515.1 Candidatus Kuenenia sp.
GTGACTCAGCAGTATCCTGAGGTGAAGCCTGATCTGCCGCTGCACTACCGCGGCGTGCATCGCCTGAATCGGGATGAAAAGGACCGCGTCAAATGTGTCGCCTGCATGATGTGTGCCACCGCGTGTCCGGCAAACTGCATCTCGATCGAGGCGCAGGCTGCTCCTCCCGAATGGCCTGATCGTGACAAGTTTCCGAAGTCATTCGTGCTGGATGAACTTCGCTGTATCTATTGCGGCATGTGCGAAGAAGCGTGTCCTGTGGACGCGATTGAGCTGACTCATATCTACGACCTCACCGGTGAAACCCGTGAGTCGCTGATGTACGATCGTGAGAAGTTGCTGGGCGTGTATGACCAGACCAAAGACAATCCCCGCGATCCCGTGCGCACGAGACGCGGCATTCTCGGACCGGCAGCAGAATTCAGTTCGTTGCCGACACTTGGGCCTGCGACCGGTGTACCGGATTCTGACCGATCGGCAAAGAATGCAACGGCGGGCGTGATTCACTCGAGCCAGGAGTCACGCTCATGATGACATGGATTCAGGATCATCCGATGACCGTGACCGTTGCCGGTCTGGTGCTTTGGGCCATTGGAATTCTGTGGCTCATGCCCGGAAAGAAAGCCAGTAAGCCACGGCCGCACATGATCGGCGTGCTGATTGTCGCTGCCGGGCTGGTGACGTTTTGCCTGTCCTGTGGCAAGGCTCAGACTGAACTTGCGGATGACGTGATGTTCTGGGTCTTCGCCATTGGGGCACTGATGAGCGGCGTGTTGATGATCACCGCTCGCAATCCCGTGTACGCCGCATTGTGGTTCGCACTCGCGACTTTAAGCACCTGCGGATTGTTTCTGCTGCAGCATGCTCCATTTCTCGCAGCGGCGACCATTATCGTTTATGCCGGGGCAGTGATCGTGACATTCCTGTTCGTCATTATGCTGGCTCAGCAGAGCGGTGCGGTCGGTTATGATCAGAGGTCGAGCCAGTCGCTGCTCGCAACGATTTCGGCATTCGTGTTACTGGGGGCGATCTCGCTGACGCTGCAAACGGAGAGAATTGATATTGTCCGGCCAGTCGTAATTGCTGCCGACGCTTCAGGAGGCTCCAGTGCCGCGACGGGCAACATGGGTGCGGCAATGAACGCGGATCTGCCCTCAACGGATACGGTTCCGGTTTCACCGGGCAACGTGCTGAGTAAAGCCGATGCGAAACATCCGGTCGGCAATCTGAAGGGACTTGGAAAGTCTCTGTTTAGTGATTATCTGTTTGCGGTGGAACTTGCCGGAACGCTGTTGCTGGTGGCCAGCATCGGTGCCATTGCCATCGCGCCGCGTAGAGAGCAGGGTGCCATATGACAGAAGAACAACGATACTTATTGGTTGGTGCCGGACTGTTTGTCCTCGGTGCCATTGGTTTCTTAACCCGCCGCAATCTGATCCTGATGGTTCTCTCTGCAGAACTCATGCTGCACGGTGTGTCATTGACTCTGGTCACATTTGGCAACATGCATCAAACGAACGAAGGTCAGGCATTCACGATTTTCACGCTCACGGTGGCGGCGTGCGAAGCGGGGCTGGCGTTGTCGCTGGTCTTGTCGCTCTATCGCAAGTCACATTCGCTGGACATTCAGTTGTGGTCTGAGCTGCGAGAGTCTGATATGTCAGGCCCGGATTTGGATTCGTCCGGAGAACGCGGGAAGTTGTCGTCGTATGAAGACATTCCCACGCTGACTCCGGCCGGCATCGCTCCTCAGAATCCGCCGCGCACGTCAGTTTCGGCGAGTGTGACGACATCGAATCGAACGTAATTCTTCCAGTAGGATGGGCATTCTTTCCCGTCGCCTCAAAGTCGGGCAAGAATGCCCAACCTACAAAATAATCTGAATTGTCTGCTATGTCTGAAGATACTCAACAGATCGTCCTGTGGCTGATTCCGGCGGCTCCGCTGCTCGCAGCGATCGTCACCGCATTGCTGGGACCAAAACTGCTGCGCTATAAAAGTCATTTGCCATGCTGGTCGGCACTGGCGGTGTCTTTTGTTTGTTCGTTGATTCTGCTGCTGAAGATTCTGCCGTCGGTCGAGCAGGCCGCACTGCCGGCGGAAGGCGAAGCGACATTCGCCCAGTCAGCGACCGGCCCTCAAGTGATTGCCACTGGTTATGAGTGGTTTTCGGTTGGTTCGCTGCACGCCAATATTGAACTTCGAGCCGACCACATCACGGCCATCATGCTGAGCATGGTGACCGGCGTGAGTCTGTTGGTGGCGATGTTTGGCTCTGGCTATATGAGCCACGATCCGGGTTATCCGCGATTCTTTGCGGCAGTGTCACTATTCGTATTTTCGATGTGCATGCTCGTGCTGTCCGGCAGCTTTATCCTGTTGTTCGTCTTTTGGGAAGCTGTGGGACTTTGCAGCTATCTGCTCATTGGATTCTGGTTTCAGAAGCCGTCGGCCGCTGCGGCTGCGAAGAAAGCCTTTGTCGTCAATCGTATCGGCGACTTTGGTCTGATTATGGCTATCTTCTTGATCTGGACGAATTTTGGGTCGCTGGATTTTGTGAGCGTCCTTGGTGACTCAGCGCGAATTGGAGCCGTTGATGCAGCAAATCCCGGTGTCATTCAGCTCATTTGCTTCTGCCTGTTCCTCGGAGCCATGGGCAAGTCGGCGCAGTTTCCTTTGCAGGTCTGGCTTCCGGACGCGATGGAAGGCCCAACACCGGTCAGCGCGTTGATCCATGCGGCGACAATGGTGACTGCGGGCGTTTATCTGGTTGCCAGATGTACGCCGTTGTTCGTGATGGCCCCGTATGCCCAGATGGCGGTTTCCGGAATCGGAGCGGCCACGGCGGCGATCGCAGCATTGACTGCGATGACTCAGACGGACCTGAAACGCGTTCTTGCCTATTCCACTGTCAGCCAACTCGGATTCATGTTCATGGCACTTGGCTGTGGCGCAGCAAGTGCTGAACTTGTGACTCCGGCTGTGACGGCGGGAATGTTTCATCTGTTCACACATGCATTCTTCAAAGCGTTGTTGTTCCTTGCCGCAGGCAGTGTGATGCACGCGATGGGCGATGTGATCGACATGCGGCGTTTTAGTGGTCTTAAGCACGCTTTGCCGATCACGCACTGGACGTTCCTTGTCGGGGCGGCTGCGTTAGCGGGCGTTCCGTTGCTGGCTGGATTCTGGAGCAAGGACGACATTCTTGCAGTCCTTGCACAGGCCTCGCACAGTCAAGAACACGGTTTGTACTTTGGTGTGATCCGAGCCATTGCGATCGGAACTGCGTTTCTCACGGCCTTCTATACCTTTCGAGCGTATTTTATGACGTTCTGGGGGCCTGAAAGATTCCCTGAGGAAGCGGGACATCATCCTCACGAAGCCACGCCGATCATGGCATGGCCGTTGAGAACTCTTGCAGTGTGCGCGGCCGGGATTGGTCTGATTGTCGGACCCACGCATTTGTTTGGCGATTACCTGCAAAAGACGATGGGGCTGACGCCGGAGACCGGGCATCATCTGCACTGGGACGTCATGATTATGAGCAGCGTGATTGCGATTGCAGGGATCGGCTTTGCATGGATGTTCTATGTGGCATCTCCGGTGATTCCGGTGTCGATCGCCAAAACGATGAAACCGTTGTACATCGTTTCGCAGGGCAAGTTTTTCCTGGACGAAATCTTTACAGGGCTGATTGTTCTGCCGCTGATCGGCATCGCGAAGCTGGCCACTCTCGTTGATAAATACCTGATTGATGGCATCGTGGATACCGTCGGCAAAGTGCCGAAGGCTTTGAGTATTATTCCTCGCCAGTTGCATGGCGGCGTTGTTTCCAGCTACGCCGGTGTGATGTGGGTGGGTGTTGTGGCGGCAGTGGTTCTGGTGTTGACCATGTTTTGAGAGTAGGGTTCACAGTTCCTATGATCACTCTTCTGTTTATCTCACTATCGATCCCGGCGGCGACGGCGTTGCTGTTGATGCTGTTTCGTACGTCGCTCAATCAATCCAGTGCCCGTTGGGTGGCTTGTTGCGGCAGCGTCGCCGCGTTGTTGTTTTCGGGGCTGCTGCTGGTTCAGTACCGAGCCCAGGTCGTCGATCCACTGGAGTCCGGAGTGACACCTTTGGCGTCGAGCGTTGATCCGGCCTCAACGATCCAGCCGCGCGTCGAATACCGCCAGCCGTGGCTGAAGACCGGCGAACGCATGCAGTTGGAAATGTACTTTGGCCTCGACGGCATCAGCGTCACCATGATCGCTCTCACCACCTTGCTCAC
>JAYTAK010000381.1:0-4270 GCA_043737515.1 Candidatus Kuenenia sp.
TCTTTCATGAACTTGTACAGAATGTCGCGTGGAATCCGGCGAAAACGCGAACCGGGGACGCGGAACCCTTTGAGTTGGCCAGAATCAAAGCAGCGAATAATCGTCTGCTGGCTGACCTTGCAGATCTTGGCGGCTTCGCCGGTAGTGAACACTGTTTTCATGAGCACAATCCGTTTGTTGGAAAAGCGATGAGCTGCAACTGAGCAGCATCCCACCGTCCGACAGCATTTGCCGGACGCCATCCATGACGCTTCAGCGCCGAACACTGGCAACCTGTTACTTTTGATCTCGGGAACTGCAAATCTCGCTCCCAGTTGTGCGAGCAATCGTTGAGAGAAGCAGAAACCATGATGACAAAAAGTACCGACGCAACTCTCAAATTCGTTTTCGAGTTACAAGGGCCTCCCTGTTAGTGCCAACCCTCAACTCGACCGATTGTATCCAATTGTCAAAGACCGTCAACTGCAGTTTTACTGCGCAGCTTGCCTGTTTTTACGTGTTGGCAGGAATTTCAACGGTGAATAGGAGGTTTTGGAAGTTTGAAGCACAGATTTCGGCCAGTATTTTCTTGCAGGTCTCCCAAACTGCGTTCTTTTCGGTTCTGCCTATTCTGCGTCACACTCCATGAACTTAGCTGTTTAGCCACCATGCCAACGAAGATCCTGATCCTTTGGATGGGCCCCGTGGCACGGCGGTCAAGTTGCAAGTCGTCAGTAGTCAGTTTGCAGTGGACAGTTTGCAGTAGTCAGGGTCTGGCGGATGGACCGCGCGGCACGACGGTCAGGGCTTCGACGATTTGGAAGCACGCCCAGTCGACCAGACTCGACACACAGACCCATTTTCCCGGAAGCCGTCTTCCGTGATCGCGGTCGTTGAATACAGAAGTTCACCGGTCTCACCATGCACGAATTCCAGCAAAGGCTCCGTTGTAGCAGGTGCATCCGGCTGATCTTTCGCCAAAGCAAAAAAGACGGGCTCGTTGATCTCAGCGGCAGAATTCTCCGTGGTCAGTTGCTGGTGCCCATTGACGTTTCGCGAGTACACGGGAATCGTCGCAGATGTCTTTCTGTCGAGTGCGAAAAACGCGACGCGATGACGCTCCGGAACAGAATCCGGAGCTGTTCGTATCTGGAGACTCTGTGCTTCACCATTCGAATCGCCAGTTCGATAGACAGGAACCGGCAATGCCAGACGCTCGTCGGCCAGGTCCAGGCGGTACATGATCTGGTTGTAGTCGTATCGCGGTGTCTGTTCGTTATTACCGGAAAACGTGTGGGTGTATGTTCCTTCAAAGAAGATCACTCGACCGTTTTCACGATCAAACATCGGATGTTGTTTGGGATTGTAGAAACTGTACTTGTCGTGCGTCACCACTTTACGGGCGAAGCGCCATGGGCCGATCGGTGTGTCGGCTTCTGCAAACCAGATTTCACCAAGCATCGACTTGCCCCACGACTCCAGCATGATCATCACCCATCGCTGGCGATGTTCATTCCAGTACACGGAACCGCCGTGAGCTTTAATCAGCTTACCTGAATCTACATCAACAAGCTGAAAATGCACGTCGTCGGGTTTCAGGTCACCGGATTTGGCGAGTTGTTCCTGAAGCTTGCCACCTACAGCGGGCACCCCGCGTTTCCATCTGTATTTCGCAACACCGTTTTCGTCACGATCAACGACGGGTGTTGCCTCAGTTCTGTCCGACGTCAGACACGTATACGATTCGTATTGCGTCAGATCCAGAAAATCATTCGGCGTGGCTCGAACACGCAGCGTTGGAAATGGCCGAGGAAAATAGACGTACTCCACACCCTGCTCGGTCGCCTTGAACGGATGACCGTCCGGAAACAGCGGCGATTCAAGTGGCAGTTTTTTCACCAGATTGAATTGTTCCGTGTTTGCATCAAATTCCACCAGTCCACGTTCGTACGTTTCCATCGGAGGCTTGATTTTCACATAGTTCGCAAACATGCGTGCGCGATTGTCTTCGCCCTTCAGCACTGTCAGGCCGCCAATCCACGTCGGGCCGGGGCCGGGCATATCGGCTGTCGGCTTGGCATTTCCCGCGTCGTTGACAAAGTACTTGAGGTCAACACCCACGTCTGGTTGCAGTCCGCCGTTTTCTGGTAATTGCGAGGTCGCTCCGGGAACATCGAAGATGCCGAGTGGATGCGGCGGAAGATTCGTGTCACCCCAGAACCAATAAATCCGGCCATTGAAGACCGCATTCACAACGCTGTCCGAACCCAGCACGCCCGCGTTGAGTAACGGATGAGCCAGAGGAGGCTTGTCACCAAGCCGGACACTGTCCCGATAAATGCCGCCTCCGGTGATTCGGTAGAGCCGTTCTGCAATGTTGATCCGTTTCAGTTTCAGGACGGCCTCGCCCCCGGCCGTCACATCGAACGCCCGCCCACGAACACCAAAGCCGCCATCGGGTGATTCGTAGCCATGGCTGGACACATGAAAGAACACGCGTCGATTCAAGAGTCCCGGTTCGTCGAAAGCCACCAGCCCGGCAGAATCCGTCACGAACCGCACATTGTTCACGGTCGTCAATTCTACCAGTGGCACCCCGCGCCCGGTTGCTTCATCGACGACCTTGATTCGAAAATAGTCAGATGCCTGAGCGCCGGCGGACAACAAACAGCACAACGCCGTCAGTAAAAATGGAGAATGCTGCATCACGCGCTCGCTGTAATCATTTCAGCCTCACGTCCCGCATTCTTCTTTGTGCGATCGTGCCTGCGAAGCAGTCGGCGATGCGATGGTAATAAAACGGTGACGATCGTGCCAATGAACTGACCTGGCCCGTCGCTCTGCTTTCGGCCAGGCGCTGCGAACGAATGAGCCTTTGGCCCGGAACACTGTGGCTGTTTTGCTCCGTCGAGACGATGCCTGCATGTCGCTGATCAGCAGGAAGGTTTGTTTTAGATCGGTGGTCTTTCGGACAAGTTTCTGACCGAAACGAAACGCACGGCCGACGAGTAAACGGCAAGAACCGGTTCATCAGCCGCGCGCGGTGAGGATGGCACATTCGTTTAACCGCGTGGGCAACGCCCCGCGCGTGGTGTAAGCGGCGGGGTGGCCGGGGTTGGACTGAGCAACGCGAAGGAAACCCCGGATTGTGTGCATGTTTTCGAAGGACTGAAGCCCCCCTGCCGTCACACCGTGTACTCATCAATCGCGCTCCGGGGTTTCGAGCTAACGCTCTCCAACCCCGGCCACCCTGCCACCCTGCCAACCAGCCGTTCCCGGTACTCTCAGGCAGGCGACAAAGCTGCAATGCCTGGCTAGACTCTGGCAATCACGACGATGTCAGACTTTGGTCGCCGGTCAACGAAATTAAGCAATGGTCACGGGAACATCCAGCTTCAACCCCTATCAGGCACCGAGTACGCCGACATCGGAGGCTTCGCTCGCTCCCGACACGGAGTTCCTGTTCAATGACAAAGTCGTCGCCGGTGCCGGGACAATTGTGCTGCCGCGAGTCTGTGTGGTCACCGGATCGACAGATTCCCTGCTGGCTCGCGAAAGTCGCCTGTGGTGGTGTACCCGCTGGATCACGTTCACCAGAGGCATCATGATTTTTGCGGCCTTGTTTTTCGGATTCCCGATGGTCATGAATCTTCCGCCAGGGGCGGTGGGACTCTCGGCTTCACCGACCATTCTGGCATCGTTACAACTCATCGCTGGTGCCGGATTGATCCTCGGAGCCATCGCGCTGGTCACGGCGAACTACGTGCTGCGATCTTCGATCCAGGTCCGCTGGTTCATTTCCCGCCGAATTGCAAATCGATCCTTTTATTTCTGGATAAGCAATCTGGTGCTGTCGATTGGCGTCACCATGGGCGCGATGTTCGGAGTTCGACATGCGGGGCTCGGAATATTCGTGACTCCTTTAATCTGGGTATTCGTGTCGGTCGTTCGATTGGTTCGAGGCAAACGTATCCTGTACGTCGTCGATCAGCAGGATGGTTTGTTCCTGATCGGTGGTCTTTCAGAAAAGTTTCTGACCGAAACAAAACGCATGGCCGACGAGTACACCGCAAGAACGGGGGCATAAGCCGCGCGCGGCTGAAGATGTCACCATCGTTTAACCGCGTGGGCAACGCCCCGCGCTTCGTATTTCGTATTTCGTATTTCAAATAGAACAATCGCGGCCCGCTGGGCACGCGGTTAAACTTATTTTCCGCAACCTTAAAGATAAACGGGGCTTAGACTTGCGCTTCCTGCCTAAACTGCCAGGCTTAGCGCATGGATCCATTTA
>JAYTAK010000382.1:0-9863 GCA_043737515.1 Candidatus Kuenenia sp.
TCTACATCGAAGCCACGTCCGAAGAAACCGAATCCCGTCTGCTGCGCGGGCTGCAGAAGCGTTGTCCGGCACTCGACGCCAATTTGAATCTGAAGGAGACGCTGGCGGCACTCCGTCGAGGCGAGGGGCTCAAAGTCGGCGGCAAAGTGCTGATCGTCATCGACCAGTTTGAGCAATGGCTGCACGCCAGAAAGTCGGAAGAAAACAGCGACCTCGTGCAAGCCCTGCGGCAATGTGATGGCGGCCGGGTCCAGTGCATCGTGATGGTGCGCGATGACTTCTGGATGGCGGCAACCCGGTTCATGCGGGAGCTGGAGGTCCGACTTCTGGAAGCGCAGAATTCGGCGTCTGTCGATCTCTTTCCCGTGCGACATGCTGAGAAAGTGCTGGCCGCGTTCGGGCGGGCGTTTGGAGCATTGCCGGACAATTTGAATGATGTGAGCCAGGAACAGAAGTCGTTTCTCAAAGACTCCGTGGCTGGTCTGGCAGAGGAAGGCAAGGTCATCTGTGTCCGGCTCGCCTTGTTTGCCGAAATGATGAAAGGCAAGGCGTGGACATCGGCCACACTCAAAGAGGTCGGTGGTACAAAGGGGGTGGGCGTCACATTTCTGGAAGAGACGTTCAGCGCAGCCAACGCACCACCAGAGCACCGCTATCACCAGCGAGCTGCTCGTGCAGTCCTCAGGACGCTGTTGCCCGAGTCCGGATCAGACATCAAAGGCGAAATGAAATCCCATGCCGAACTCCTGGGTGCATCCGGCTATGCCAGCGTTCCGAAAGACTTCGACGACCTCATCAGGATTCTGGACAGCGAAATTCGACTCATCACGCCAACCGATCCGGAGGGTAAGGATGAAGGCGGAAGGATGAAGGATGAAATGAAGAACAGTCCTGGTGCGATTGATTCATCCTTCATCCCTCATACTTCATCCTTCCGCTATTTCCAGCTCACCCACGATTACCTCGTCCCTTCCCTCCGCGACTGGCTCACCCGAAAACAAAAAGAGACCCGCAAAGGCCGGGCGGAACTGAAACTGGCTGAGCGGTCTTCACTGTGGAACACCAGGCCGGAAAACCGATACCTTCCGTCGCTGCTGGAATGGCTGAGCATTCGGGCGCTGACACAGCCGAAGCACTGGACTGAGCCGCAGCGCCACATGATGAAGCGGGCGACCTGGGTCCATCGGATTCGCTCAGCAGTTGCCGTTGTCTGGATTTGTGTTCTGGTCGCGGCTGTTGCCGGATTGAAGAGGCAGACTGAAGAACGCCGTAATCAGGCCGAGGCGACGCATTTGGTCGAAGGGTTGCTGACGGCCAATACAGCACAACTGAACATTGGCCTGGCCAGCCTGGAGAACTTTCGCCTCTGGGCCGACCCGAAACTGAAGCAGGCGTTCGAGGATTCCGCAGCCGACTCAGATGCCAAACTGCATGCGGGTTTGGCGCTGGTGACGGACAGCCCAACCGCTGATCCCGCAGCCATGGCCTTTCTTCGAGAACGATTGCTGACTGTCACTCCATTGCAGTTCGCCCCCGTGCGCAAGTTACTTGAACCGCGCAAAGCCGATTTGACCGCTGCCTACTGGCAACTGGCACTGGATGAACAGCAACCTGCCACACTGCGGTTTCATGCCGCCTGTGCCCTCGCAGCGTTTGACCCGGAGAGCGCCGATCATCCTGCAGGTGATGCCGACACCGCTGCCGGCTGGAACAATCCGGCATTCGCGAAATTTGTCGCCGAACAACTTGTCGCGGTCAGCCCCGTGTTTCTGGGCCGGTATCAGGAGTTAGTTCGTCCAGTAGCGCCAAGACTTGTGCCCGCGCTGAGCGACATCTTCAAAGAGACTGGGCGAGGGGAACTCGCCAGGACAATGGCGACCTCGTTGCTTGTGGACTATGCGTCACAAGATCCCGAGATGCTGACGGAACTCGTGCTGGCAGCCGATGCCGTGTCGGACAAATCTCTGTTTCCGGTTTTGCAACACCACCGACAGGCTGCGATACAGAAACTGGAAACGATTCTCGACCAGCGTCTGGAGCCCGACTGGCGCGACACACCGCTCGACGCTGGCTGGACGCAACCATCGATCGACGTTCGCGTCCGCATCGAGTCGGCGCATGGATTCATCGCGGATCGGTTTGCGTTCTGCCAGGACATGTCACTGCCGCAGTTTCTGGAAGTCGCTGAATTGCTTCGGGCCAGCGGCTACCGGCCCACCCGTGTCCGGCCATACTTGCCTTCTCTCACTGTCAAGTTGGAGAAGACCACCGATCCCCTGGAAAAGGGAGTGCCCCGCGCTCTGCAAGTTTCCGCCATCTGGACCCGCGATGCGAAACGCTGGCACATTGATCCCGGCCTCAAACGATCCGATCTCCCTTCACCCGACGCGCCAGCCGCCAAAGACAATTTGCTCCTCACCGACATCGCGGTTCTGCTCTCAACTGAGGAATCTGCGGAACCTCAATTCATCGCGCTGTGGTGCGAACCGGCATCCCGCGACGAACAACGGCGCGTCATCATTGAGGCGACCGCCAGCGAACTTACGGCGGCTCAATCGGAACTCAATCGGCAACTCTTCACGTCACAAACCACAATCAGCGTCCGCATGGACGCCAGCGGTCACCGCCGTTACACGGGCATTTGGTCGAACAAGGGAGCACCTTCAGAACTCCGGCCCGCCTATGCCGGATTTGAAGTGATGGAACAACCTCAATGGGACGTCGCCATCGCTCCGGCCGCCCAATTGGAACCACCTGCCGCCTATGCCGCCCTGTGGCGAGCCGATGTGGATTTTGAATCGAAGTTGCTGACGGGCATTCCGGTGGATCGGTTAACCGAGCAGATCAAATCCCTGACCGCTCAAGGCTTCCGCCCCTTCGCGATCGCCGTCGATGCGCGGCCCGTCATCTCAGTCCCTTCTTCCGCTGGCAAGGAGGAGCAGGCGGCCGACAGGCCGGATGAGGGGTCCGCAGCATCAGCAGACTCACGATCTGAAACTTTTGCTCCGACCTGCTCCATTGTCCTCCATCGCCCGCTCATCCCCAACATGGTCAAAGAACAACTGGCTCTCCGGCAGGCCGCCGCCGCTACGGCACTGCTCCGTCTCAACGCTGCGGAAAAAGTCTGGCCTTTGTTTCAGGATCAGCCGGACTCACGGCTGCGCAGCTACGTGTTGCATCGACTGGCAATGTATGGTGTCGATCCTCAATCGCTCTTCGAAAGTTTGTTGAAAGAATCCGATGTTTCCTGTCAGCGTGCAATGATTCAGGGCATCGGTGAATTCGCCCGGGGCAAGCTGCTCTCTGCAGAGCAGAAAACCGCCATGATCGCTGACCTTGAGCAGCGATTTGCCAACGATCCAGACCCCGGAATTCACGGTACGGCCGAATGGGCGCTGCGGCAACTGGGGGCAGAAGCCTCGATTGCCGAAGTTGAGGCCGCTTATTCGACCGGTGCCATTGTCGGCGACCGCCGCTGGTATTTGACAAAAACGGGAGCCAGCGCTTCGGCACAGTCCGGTATGGCCTTCGCCATTTTTCAGGCAGAGGAGGAATTCCTGATGGGTTCGCCGGTCAGTGAACCCGAACGACTGGAAGGTCCCACCGGCCGGAACGAGTGTCGCCATCGGCGGCGAATCGGGCGCACATTTGCCATAGGCACGCACGAAATCACGGTGGCACAGTTCCGCGCATTTCGCAATGAACACACGTTTGACCGGACGAGAGCCCATACCGACGACGCTCCGGCAAACAATATCATCTGGTACGATGCAGCGGCCTATTGCAACTGGTTGAGCAGGGAGGAAGGTATCCCGCGTGACCAGTGGTGCTACGATCCGGATCAATCGTTTGCCGAAGGCATGACACTGGTTCCGGATTACCTGCAGCGCACAGGCTACCGGTTGCCGACAGAAGCGGAATGGGAATACGCTTGTCGGGCAGGAACCACGACAGCCTACTCTTTCGGTACGGCAGTCACGCTGCTTGGTGACTACGCATGCTACACGGACAACGCCGGTGACACAGGGATGCTGCCTGTCGGCACACTCCGACCGAACGGAGCCGGTTTGTTCGATATGCCGGGCAACGTGCTGGAGTGGTGCCAGGAAGCGGTGATGCGTTACAACCCAAACCTCGCGATGTTGGAGGATTTGGAACAACTGGATCCGCTGATTAACACAAGTAACCGTGTGTTGCGGGGCGGATCTTTCGACTTTCGACCGCCTGCGCTTCGCTCTGCCAACCGCTTCGCATACCCGCCGCATGAACGCAGCAACTACTTCGGATTTCGGGCAGCAAGGACATTTCGCTGATGCATTTGATCAACTGAACAGGTCACTAAAATGCTTTTCCCGCGTGGCGCATTATTCTCGTCGGCCCTGTCCGAAATCTGCAGTCATGGTAATAGGGTGCGATCTCTCCAGTCCTGAGTTTGCAATGGCATTTTTGTAGATTGCGTGATTCAAAAGTCTCGCAGTTCAGGCGGGAAGAACGTCAGTTCTATTTGCCCCACTGGCCTCGTGCCAGTGGACAAAGGTTTGGCAACTAAAACGATAAGAACCCAGGAGGTCGCTCCCCGCCCGACCTTGCGTCGGTGGAAGCGAGGTTTGAAAACTATGGCCGGTCCTGCGTCATAAACGCGGGCAACAGATCCGCGAAGTTTTCAAACCTGGCATCCACTGGCATGAAGCCAGTTGGGGGCCGGAATAATAGCGGGGCGGTTCGTGTGGTAGTCGGCAAACCGGGTTTCCACCGGCATGAAGCCGGATGGGGAACACTGGATTCGGTTCAGCAGACAATTCGCTCAGGAATTCAAATCTTCTACTCCAGCCACAGCATCAATACAAAATTCAGAATCCCGCCGCTTTCGACGGACTGGACAGATCGCACCCTTTCTGGATGAATCGCATTCATGGCGATCAATGTGTGACGCGCACTTAATTTGTCGGTGAACCTGGTTTCAAGTCAGGCAGCGTTTCATTTGTATAAAGTAAAACTCTCTTGTTTTCTGAAGGACTCGCGTTACCATCTCACATTCAAGTTCGAGTCCATTGCCTTTAGAATGTGCCCTGACTTGCTGATTTCGGACGACTAATCAAATCGCAGGCCGACAAATGTCAGGTGGGCGAGTTAACGAGTAAGCCGACGCGATGGAATTCTCAAGGGAGTTTCAGCACGTCGGCTTTTTTCGTCTTGGTCTTGATTCAAGCGTGTTCTGGAACGAGGATTGGATTGAATTCATGTGTTCCAATTCCAGAGGAAATCTGCAGAAAATCAGGCCGTCTTTTTCTCAATAGACTCTTAGTAGGATTCATCAGCATGCAAACCAGCAATCTTGCGTCTCAGCTTCGACGCTGCCTCAATGCGGCCCTGTCATCTGAATTTATTGGGCAAAGCAAATCACGTCGGCGACGGTCGGCATCGCAGGCGGAATCTCAATCTCCTGTGGAGGTGAACACACTTGAGCCGCGTATCCTGCTGGCAGCCGACCTTGGGGACGCACCGTCGCCGTATCCGGTGACGCTGGCCGAAAACGGTGCTCAGCACACAACGACCGGGCCAACGTTGGGAGCGAACCGCGACTCGGAAGCCAACGGAATCCATTCAGCGACAGCCACAGCGGATGACACGACGGGCGCTCCGGATGACGAAGACGGCGTCACATTCGGCGTCATTCAAGTCGGACAACTGGGAGCGACGGTCACGGTCAATGTGCAGAACGCACCGTCCGGAGCGAAGCTGGACGCATGGATCGATTTCGATCAGGACGGTTCCTGGGGCGGACCGTTTGAGCAGATCGCCAGCAACCTGGCTGTGGTCAACGGCAACAATACGGTTTCGTTCGACGTGCCCGGCTGGACAATCGACGGGACCTCGTTCGGAAGATTTCGTCTGAGCACCACCGGTAACCTGGGAGTCTCTGGCCTCGCGGCAAATGGTGAAGTGGAGGACTACGCCATTTCCATCACACGGCCCCTCTTGACAAACGGCGATTTTGATTCGCAGTTGGTGATTGCGAGCGGCAATGACAACAGGCAGCCCACTACGTCCGTGGCGGCAGATTTTGATGGCGACGGAGATATGGATGTCGTTTCCAGCTTTGAACAGAGCAACCTGGTTCAATGGTTTGAGAATAACGGTACCGAGAACTTCACTCCGCATACGATTTCCGCGTCAGCCAGTGCCGTAAAATCTCTCTACGCCGCCGATTTGGATAGCGATGGCGATGTGGATCTCGTGGCGGCAAACAATTCCGGAGTGAACGCGGGGTTCAAGTGGTACGACAACAACGGCAGTGGGACCTTCACGGCCCGCTCGGTCTCGAACAACGCTGGCCCGCTTTCCGTCTTCGTAGCGGACATGGATCGTGACGGCGACATGGACGTGCTCGGAGGCCTGGACGGAATCCTGCAGGTTGCTTGGTATGAAAACGACGGCAATCAGAATTTTATCGAACGCATGATCCAGGGCGGAGAATCTGGGAGCGCAGTGTCTATCGTTGCACATGATATGGACGGCGACGGCGACATGGATGCAATTGCCGCGCAGGGAAACACCGGGGTCGTCTGGTATCTTAACAATGGCAATCAGGGTTTTTACAGCGAGAGGATTTCCGCGTTGCCGACGTCCTCGGATTCACTTCAGGACTTTCGTTCAGTTTTCGCGGCGGACATTGATCTTGACGGAGACATCGATGTTGTCGCTGCTGGCCAGGACGGTAATCCGGGCGATGACGGTCAAATCGTCTGGTATCGGTTCGACGGTCAATTCCCTCCTTCGGTGAACTACGTGTTTACGCTGCAGGTTATCTCACACAGAGCACCGGGCGCGAATTCAGTGTTGGTGGCGGATATGAATGGTGACGGACTTGCGGATGTTCTGGCGGCATCTCAACTCGACTCAACGGTCAGCTGGTTCAGAAATGACTCCAAATTTTTCGAGGTCGGAACTTTCCGAGAGCAACTGATCTACTCCAAAAGCGACAACATCGCCGATTACACATCAACGGTGTTTGCGTCAGACATCGACTCCGACGGCGACCTGGATGTGCTGACAAGCACAGCCGACAACAAGGTAGTGTGGTTTCAAAATATCAATGGTTTGGATTTTGGCGATGCGCCGGCAGGATACCCGGTCACGCTTGCCGAAAACGGAGCCCGGCACCGTCCGGGCGGTCCATATCTCGGCACGATTCTGGACACTGAATTGGATGGCACGCACTCTACCGCGTCAGATGCCGATGACCTGGCAGGCTTCGTCAATGACGAAGAGGGTGTTCTGTTCTCAGACTTCCTTTCGGGAACGACTAATGGCTCTGTCGGAATCTATTCCCCCAGTCTCTATCGTTCCAATGCGGAAGCCAAAGTCGATGCGTGGGTTGATTTTAACGACGACGGCGACTGGCTGGATTCCGGTGAGCAAATCCTGAGCAGCGTCATTGTTTATGGTCGTTTTGAGACGTTTTCCTTCACCTCGTCAACCGCTCTGACTCCAGGTCCGCGGAACGCCCGCTTCCGCCTCAGCACTGCGGGAGGCCTGGCCCCGACGGGGGAAGCGGCCGACGGTGAGGTGAATGATCTTCGCTTGATTGTCCGGCCCCAGGCGCCGAACATCACAGGACCAGTCACGCCCACATCCTCGCTCCGCCCCACAATGACATGGACGTCGGTCTTCGGAGTCACGCAATACAATATCAAAGTGACATATTTCAGCGGTTCTACAGAAAACTACCATCTGGCCACAGTGACCGGGACCTCATACACGCCGTCCGTGGATTTTGGCATCGGAGACTACTCATATACGGTCCAGTCGATCAGTCCTGCTGATGGCTCGAACTCGGATCCGTCCCTGCCGTATCGGTTCTACATCAAAGCTCCTGTGACCGGGTTCCAGACATCTGCCGTCCAGACGAACGTCCGGCCGACTCTGACGTGGAATGCGCTTCCGGGGGCAGTGAAGTACGACGTCTGGATTGATAATCTGACGACCAGTCAAACTCAGTTTATTCGCAACACAAACGTTCCGACGAACTCGTTCACGCCTTCCGCAGATCTGCCTTTTGGCAACTACCGAGCCTGGGTACGAGGAATTGACGCCTCGGGCACCTATCCAGGGGCATGGCCGGTGCCAGTGAACTTTTCGATCGTGCAACTCCCGGCACCGGTGATCACGCAGGGACAAAATCCGACGTTTGATCGCACTCCGACATTTGCCTGGAATGCCGTCTCCGGAGCGGCCACATATGACGTCGTGATCCGCAGTGTAAAGACTGGTACGACTGTGGTTCAGCAGCGAGGCATCACCGACACTGCCTGGACGCCGACAACCCCATTGGCAGACGGCCCGTACCTGTGGTGGGTCTCCGCTCTCACTCCGACGAATGCTCGTGGCGTGTGGACTCAGCAGACGCCATTTTATGTCGGCGGTCGGACAGACATCCTGAGCCCGATCGGTACGATCAGCGACACAACGCCGACGTTCAACTGGCGACCGGTGGACGGCGTCGATCACTACGACCTATGGGTTGATCGAGTCGGCGGAACCCGCCAGGTGATCCGAGAGCAAAACCTGACAAATCCGACATTCACAGCGAGCGTTCTGCCAGCAGGGACTTATCGGGCATGGGTTCGAGCGATCAGTTCCACGAACGAACTCAGTCCGTGGAGTGCCTACGTCGAATTCACGATCGCCGATACTGTGGATTCAGGCGATACGTCACTGGCCAGCGTGTCCTTCGACGATGTGCTCTCTGGTGTGCTGACGGGCCTTGCGAGCGATCACGACACTGCCCTTTCGATTCCGACGGGCGCTGCTGAGTCAACGGAAACTGAGCAATCAGTCGTCGGCGTTGGATACATCCGGCATCGATCGAATCAGTTCGCTCCGTCAGACAAGTCACCGGATGTTACAGACCAGTCCATTGACATGGTCATCGTGCAGTGGATGATGAATCCGATGGTTGACGTTTGAATTCTGAATCCTGTCGTTTTCCTGTTGTGCAATCGTAGTGAGGTGCGTTATGAATCTTAGAAATCTGTTGACAGTCCTGCGTTCTCCAGCACAACAGTCAAGGCGGCGAAGGTGCAACCATAGTGGTCATGCTGGCGTGGAGGCTCTGGAATCTCGCCAACTGCTGGCTGCTGATGCCACGGTACTCAAGAATATTTTCCCGGGAAATGGCAGCAGCCTTCCTTCACCCGAACAGCAGCAGACCCCGTCTCAGCCGTTGAACGGTTGGGTCTATTTCAATGCGAACGACGGAACGCATGGCTTTGAACTTTGGCGAACCGACGGGACAGAAGTGAACACGCACCGGTTTCTGGACCTGACTCCAGGTTCCGGTCGCTCTGATCCTCATAACTTCATTGTTGCGAACGGAAAACTCTTCTTCAATGCGGCAGGTGGCAACCTGTATGTCACGGATGGCACAACAGTCGGAACGACGCTTCTGATGGCATCGGGAAAGGGTGCCTATGCGATGGGTGCAGTCGGCTCAACTGTCTATTTCTATTACTCTGATCCAGCGCAGGGAAATACGGAATCACCGGGAGGAACATTCTGGAAAACGGATGGGACTCTGGCGGGCACGGTCGCAATTGACACCTGGGACCTACCCTTCCCACCAGGATTCTCAACGGTCTTTGAGAACACAGTGTTCTTTACGGGACAGTTCGGTCAACTCTTCAAAATCGATCCAGCGACGAACACGCTTGTGGCAGTTTCCGGAAGCCCGGGGGGCATCAGTGGCTTGACGGCTACCGCAAACGATCGGGTGTAACCGGCGATGCGGGGGATGAATTGCGGGGCTGGGGGATTGGAGTAAACGAAAAGCGGCCTACCTGCGATGATGTGGATGACTATTT
>JAYTAK010000383.1:0-4265 GCA_043737515.1 Candidatus Kuenenia sp.
GCGAGACGGCTACGTTGCTTCGGGCCAAAGGCCCATTCGTTCGCATAGCCTGGCCCAAAGCGAAGCGGCGGGCCAGGTCAACGAGCCAAAAGGGATCGCTACGGCCCAACGGGCCAACCGTTCGAATGTCCACCTTCGATCATCAACCGAACGTCCGGCCCGTTGGGCCTCAACAGGAATGGGTTGGGTTCTGATTCCTGGGCCGTCGCTGATCGCTTTGGCCCAGGCTATTTGAATAAATGGGCCTTTGGCCCGGAGTCGCATTCGCCTTTGCACTGATTTGCCTGGAGTTTCAGTTTCCGGTGGTGAACGCGATAGAAGGAGGCTTCGTCTCGGCGGAGCGAGACGGCTACGTTGCTTCGGGCCAAAGGCCCATTTATTCAAATCGCTCGGCCCAAAGCGAAGCGGCGGGCCAGGTCAACGATACAAATGTCGCATCGTCTTGCATTGACTCGGATCTGAGATAGCATGGTGGGAGTGAAAACTGTTTCCTGCTGACTTCGTGAACGTCCCATGACTGGCCAATCAAGACGACATCGACCACGAATGCAGAATCCGCAGCGATTCGGTCGCCGAGATGTGCTGAGAGCGGGTTCGGTCGGGCTGCTGGGTATGACTCTGCCAGAGTTACTGACGGCTCAGACCCTGGCAGCGGATCGAGGTCTGAGTACTCCGGGGCGGAAGGCGAAAGCCTGTATAATGCTGTTTATGTGGGGTGGCCCGGCTCATCAGGATACATGGGATTTGAAGCCCGATGCTCCGGATGAAGTGCGAGGCGAATTCAGACCGATTGAGACTCAGGTCCCCGGCATTCAGATCTGCGAACATTTTCCTCTGCTCGCTCAGCGGACGCAGCACCTGGCCATCATCCGGTCGATGACACATACCAATGTCGATCACACTATGGCCACGCATTATTTGCTGACCGGCAAGCCGCCAATTCCGTCCAGTGACCTGCGAAAGGACTGGCCGCATATCGGAGCTGTCCTGGCGAAACTGGGGCGAGGTCGTGATCCGCTTCCGCCGTTCGTTTCGATGCAGCCAAAGCTGGAAAACGATGTTCCGCGGTTTGTCGAAGAGAGTCACGGACAATTTGCGGGATGGCTTGGCCCGACATGGGATCCGCTGACGATCGACGCTGATCCGTCTCGTGCGGACTATCGAGTCGGCGAGATTGAACCGCTGGACGAAGTTCCTGAAGCGCGCATGAATCGTCGTCGTTCGTTGCTGAGTTCTCTCGAAGTCACAGCAACGCGTCTGCAGCAACTGGACTCCACGCGAAACATGCAGCGAAACTATTCACAGGCGTTTGATCTGCTGGCGTCGGCGGTCGGTCGCTCCGCCTTTGATCTGACTCAGGAACCCGATGCGGTGCGTGACTGGTATGGACGAAACCCTCACGGACAATCCGTGCTGCAGGCTCGACGACTGGTGGAACGCGGGGTTCCTCTGGTGACCGTGTATTGGCCGAGTGACGGCATCAAGAACGTGAGTGTCTACTGGGACACACATAGTCGCAATTTCATTGATCTCCGCGATCGACTGATGCCTGTCGCGGACCGCGCGTTTTCCGCACTGCTGGATGATCTGGATCAACGAGGTCTGCTGGATGAAACTCTTGTCATCTGGACCGGAGAATTCGGTCGCACTCCAAAGATCGGGCAGCGCAACAGCGACGCCGGGGCGGGAAGAGACGGACGTGATCACTGGCCGAACTGTTTTACATCAGTGATGGCGGGCGGAGGCATTCGAGGCGGCCAGGTCTACGGTGCCAGCGATCAGCACGCGGCGTATCCGGCCATGAATCCGGTCAATCCCATCGATCTGGCGGCAACCGTTTACGATCTGATGGGCGTTCCGACCAATCTGGAACTCACCGACATCGAAGGCCGGCCGTTTGTGATCTGCCCCGGGAATCCGATCCGGGATCTGATGATCAGTTAGGGACCCCATCCGCTGACGTTTTGAAACACAGGGCAGATGAGTCCAGTTTTGGGTGCGCTGGCAGAACGACGTTTGCAGGATGGACATTCATGTCCGTCGCACGGCCATGAAACACAGTCGAAGCGAAGGTTGTTGCGCCTTGACGGCCGTTCGACAATGCCACGGTGCCTGGCCAATATCTCGGACATGCGGGTCGCTGGCTTCCAGGCGCTGAGGATGGTAAACCTATCGATCTGTTGTCGAATACTTGAATTCGATTCCAACCCTGCCGCCGGAAGTTTCTTATCAGGATCCCGCCCATGACCACGCATCAGGTACTCGCAGTTCAGTCGTCCCGACGTCGATTTCTCGCAGCGTCTGCCGCCGGGGCAGCAGCCATCATGGCGGCACCGGCTGTTGCCACAGCCTCCCGCACTTCCCGTGAGACCATCATTGGTGAAGGCGAGCACCGGTTCCGTGTGGATCATGCGTTTGCACAATTGCCCGACAAGTATTCGTGGCAGACGACGCACAACGTGGCACTCGACAAGGCGGGCAATCTCTACGTCATTCACGAAGGGCGTCGTGATCTGAAAGATCATCCATCGATCTTTGTGTTTGATCCGGCAGGCAAGTTTGTGCGTGCCTTTGGTTGTCAGTTTCAGGGAGGTGGTCATGGAATCGAAGTGCGGCAGGAAGGCAGCGAAGAGTTTCTGTATGTTGCCGGATACCAGCAGGTGAAAGCGTTTGCCAAAATGACACTGACCGGAGAAACCGCCTGGTTTCAAAAGGCACCGATGGAATCCGGCGTGTATGCGCCAAGTGAAAACATTTCGACGGAAGCGACCTGGACGCGCCAGGGATTTCTGCCGACAAATTTTGCTTTTCTGGACGACGGGGGCTTTCTGCTGGCGGACGGATACGGCACGTTTCATATTCATCGGTTCGACAAGGACGCAAAATGGGTGAGTAGTTTTGGCGGAGCAGGGGACGGTGAAGGAAAGTTCAACACCGCGCATGGGCTGTGGGTTGACAAGCGCGAAGGCCGCGAGCCATCGATCGTTGTTACGGATCGGGCTCACGACACGCTGCAGATTTTCACGATGGACGGCGTTTACAAGGAGACACTCAAAGGCTTTGGGCTGCCGGCAAATGTGGATACGTGGAAAAACCTGATGCTGGTTCCTGAGCTGAAATCCTGTGTCACGCTGCTGGACGAGAAGAATCAGGTCGTCGCGCGACTGGGACAGGCCGTCGAACGTCTGAACGAGATCAAGGATTTGCGAGGCCAGCCGGACAAGTGGGTGGATGGCGAGTTCGTGCATCCCCATGATGCCTGCTTCGCTCCAAACGGCGACATCTACGTCGCTGAATGGGTCGCCACAGGACGAGTGACAAAATTGGAGCGTGTTTGAGGCAACCGCGCGCGTGGCAAAATGTGACAGGTCGGATTGATCGGGATCTCAGTCGTCCGCTGACAGTCCGTCCGACGCAGGTTCAGCCGTTGAATCTTCAGCCACGTCGTCTGAGTCCGCAGACACATCGTCGGCATCTTCGACAGCGTCAAAGTCCTTCATCGGCTGCTTCACCAGAATCCAGACCATCATGGAAGAGAGTTCCCAGCAGTCGTGAATCTGCCACCATGGCAACTGCGGAGCTGTGGTGTGTTCCGGAGTTCGCAGGATAAGGATGGCGTCCGGGGTCGAAATGTTGTCCCGAGCCAGGCGTTTCAGACTGGCAGCCAGTGGTTGTCCCGGATCAATCTCGTTGGCGTGCCGATACGGTGGATCAAAGAAGATCACATTATAAGGCATGAAGTCTTCGCCGCCGTGAGGGCGAAATGACGTTCGGCGCACATCGGTTCGCCAGCAGATCGTGCGAGCTTCCGGGGCAATGGTTTTGACGTTGGTGACCAGCATCTGGTGGATGTCTGCATCGGCTTCAAAAAACACGCACGAGTGGGCTCCACGGCTGAGAGATTCGATGCCCATCGTTCCGACACCGGCAAATACGTCGGCCACGCGCGCGTTGGGGATGAAGTCGTGCAGGCGGTCAAACACGATCTGTCGCACGCGATCGGTGTAAGGTCGCGTTGAATCATCAGATGGCGTTTTGAGAATTCGGCGACGGTATTGACCAGAGATTACTCGAAGTGACATCGGCGGTACTGCGAATCAGGAAAAGGTGGAACACAGCGCGGGGTGATGAGATGATATTCTGCGAGCGGTCGAAATTGAGGCATGGCTTCGGCGAGCGGGGGATGTCAATCCCCTGATTGTGGGCCTCACGAAGAATCAGGGGACTAACGTCCCCCGCTCGCCTCAATTCAGCCCGCGCGAAGT
>JAYTAK010000384.1:0-1797 GCA_043737515.1 Candidatus Kuenenia sp.
CTCGTGATGGTTGATGAACCCACCACACCGGGAATTCATTACGGCGGGACCGTTGCCGCACCCACAGCGTCCCGGATCCTGCAGTTCGCCAAAACACGAGTTCGGAGCTTCGCGATTTCTCGACTGACGACCGAGGATTCAGCTACCATTCGCCGCGACCAAACCAGTCAATAGTGCAGGATCAAAACGGGTGCGATCTCTCCAGTCCTGAGTTTGCAATGGCAATTCTGTAGATTGCGTGATTCATAAGGTCTCGCAGTTCAAGAGGGACGCACCACAGTTCGATTGGCCCCACTGGCCTCGTGCCAGTGGACCAAGGTTTGGCAACCAAAACGACAAAAATCCAGGAGGCCGCTCCCCACCCGACCTCGCGTCGGTGGAAGCCAGGTTTGAAAACTATGGCCGGTCCTGTGGCGGAGACACGGGCAACAAATCCGCGAAGTTTTCAAACCTGGCATCCACTGGCATGAAGCCAGTTGGGGGCCGGAAAACAGTGGGACGGCTCGTTTGGTAGTCGGCGAACCGGGTTCCCACCGGCATGAAGCCGGATGGGGAACACTCGATTCGGTTCAGCAAACAATTCGCTCAGAAATTCAAATCTTCAACTCCAGCCAGAGCATCAAAACAAAATTCAGAATCCCGCCACTTTCGACGGACTGGGGAGATCGCACCCATCAAAACGCTATTGCACGGAAACATGCTGGGCCACGCAATTGACCTGGCCCGCCGCTTCGCTTTGAGCCGGGCGATGCGAACGATGGGGCCTATGGCCCGGAATCTTGGCGCGGGCCTCGCCCGCTGCCGAATCTTTTATGCGGCAAAAATGGCTTGGCGGCAAGGCTGGTGCGAGCCGACGGAGCGGCTCGCCTACGTAGGTCCGCCGCTCCGTCGGCGGACATCTGCGACTTGCGGAAATCTTCTCACGAAAACAACACTCTTAACGATTGCTGAGCAATGGGCTTCGGCCCCGATTGAAACCCGTGCCTGTCAAACCCGCTTGTGTTCTTCTACCATGATGCGAGAATGAGGAGCTTCGTACAGATCGGAATGTTAGTTCGACAGTTGCGGCGACCCGTACGCGGATACCGGTGTCTGCCGCTGCCATGAAACGTCTGGTTCCCGTGTTGAGTGGATGAATTGTGACCATCGCTGCGGTCGAAATTGACAATGTCACCAAAACCTACGACGACCTGGTGGCAGTCCATCAGGTCAGTCTCAAGGTGCCGCGTGGCGGAACGCTGGGACTGATCGGGCCGAATGGAGCCGGAAAGACGACCCTGCTGCGGATCGTCGCGACGCTGGCTCGACCGGATTCCGGCGATGTAAGGATTGAGGGTAAGTCCATTCGTGAGAATCCTCGTCTGGTTCGCAGCCACCTGGGATTCATGCCGGCGGAATTTGGCTGTCCCCGCAATCTGACGATTGAGGAATATCTCGACTACTTTTCCTGCATGTACGGCATTTCGACGCGCGACCGCATTCAGCGAATTCGCGACGTCTGTGAACTGACCGATCTGAGCGGTCGCGAACACGTTTATGTGAAGGGCTTGTCGACCGGAAATCGCCAGCGACTGCTGCTGGCAAAGACGCTGCTGCACGATCCGTCCGTACTCATTCTGGACGAACCCGCCAGCGGCCTTGATCCTCGGGCGCGCAACGAACTGCGGTCGATCATCAAGACACTGGCCTCGCTGGGCATGACCATCATCATCAGTTCGCATATTCTGCCGGACCTGGAAGACATCAGCGATCGCATCGGCATTCTGGAAGCCGGGCGACTGGTGCTCGAAGGCGATC
>JAYTAK010000385.1:0-4255 GCA_043737515.1 Candidatus Kuenenia sp.
CTCCGTGTTCGTTCCTGATGACACGGAGGGCTGACGCCCAGCCGCTCGCCGAGCGCATTCACACTCAGCGTCGTCACCCATGTGGTCAGATTCGTATCAATCGGCCAACTGCCATCATCGCGGACGGATGCTTCGATGAACTGCAGGCAGCGCTGTGTCACGACATGATCGAACAGGCCGCAGCCGAGCAGGCTCATGCAGACAAAGCTCGTCAGCGGCGTTGCTTCGAGGAATCCTCCGTGCGGCGGCTGGATGGATTCCAGCACGCGCAGAGACGGCGCGATGGCTTTGCGGCGAATGAATCGCATCACCGGATTCCAGTGGCTCTGGTGTTTGAAGGTCACTTGTCCGATCGCAATCAACGCCGGCAGCGCGTAGCTCACAACGGGCATCCTGACTGCCGCATAGAATCGATGGGGCACGCAAGCGAGTTCAAACGGCAGAGGAATCACGTTTTCCCATTCCACAATCCCCGCCAGCGCGCAGTGAGTGAGAATAGGCACGGAGAACGTGTGATCCTTTCCGTAACGTTTGATGACCGCTGCGACACCGCCGGCTTTTGCGATAAACGCGGCGGAAGATTCAATGACGATGTCCCACTGTGCGGTCGCACGCAATCGAAACACGGCATGAGCCAGCATTGTCGTCGAGATATTGCTGATGCTCAGGACCGTGTCACCCCAGCCACCGTCGGAGTTCTGATGTTCGGCCAGCCACTGCAACCCGCCGTCAACCAGTTTCTGCCAACGCAGCTTTTGAGTCTCATCCTTTGTCGCCGCGACTGCCTTGTGCAGTGCCATCACCGCCGTTGCCGTGGAAAGTGCGGACGTTGATAACCGTCCGGTCCACCACCCGTGTTCGTTGCGTTGTGAGAGCAACAAAGCGTTGACGCGGTCGGAGGCTTCAAGGATGTCTGCATGTGAGATGGACGTCTGAGTCATTTACGACGGAGCATAATGGACTCACAGTTGCTTTCCCATCATCCTGTTATAAAGGGCACTGAGGCGCGGACGACGAGACGGCTACATTTTGCGACGGAGTCGATTCATGGAACTGCACTTCTTTGATCCACACACTGAATTCACGGTCATCGAGCGAAAACTGCCACATCGGCTCCAGGCGGGTGTCCTTTGCTTTGCGACATGGCGGACAGAGCAACATATACCTCGCGCGGTTGAGGATGGCACTTCCAAAGTAGCCTTCACGCTCTGCGTGAAGTAAGCCGAACGAACATAAAACAAAATCCTACCGCCAATCCACCGCTCAAGCAAAACACGACGCTGAAACTCAGCCCTGGGAATGACGTGCCGTGAAGAGTTCGACGTTTGCCGCTCGCTCGGCTGTCTTCACGCGGAGCGATGAAGGCTACATGGAGGCAATCGAATCACTGGCCGACCCGGATAAATCCTTCGAGTAGTGCCGGAACTCGTCTTTTTGAAGGCGGGCTTTGTCGGGGTTGCTGGCGATGTAACGGCGGAATGCCTCGAATTGTTCGACTGAGCGGACGAGATGGTCGAAGCCGTCTTGCTGCCAGAAGCGACCGGACAATCCGAGTGTACGATTGAGCTGTACGGCCTGGTAGTGCTTCCAGCCTTCGCATTGATCCAGCATTCCCTCTTCGCTGGCGAACGCGGCCAGCAGGTGGACGTGGTTTGGCATCACGACAAAGTCTGTCAATTCGTATCGGTCGCCATCGAATTTCAGCAGGCTGTCGCTGACGATCTGTGACAGCTCCGGTCGCTTCAACACACACGCTCCGTGGCAGGCATCCAGACTGCGATGCCAACGCTCGGAGAAGCTCTGCACGAACTCGCCCTGCAACCTGGGTTCAAGTCTGCGGAGTTCGTTCTTCCAATCGTCTGCCTTCGGGTTGATCCCGTGTCGCCGCAACCAGTCATCCCGATCCGCGTGCCAGCGATTGAGGACGGACTTCGGAATGGAATCAAGTGTTCGCCAGGTGATAAAGCAAATCGTCCCTGCCTGCGACCAATGCGGCAGCTTCCGCTCCAAAACGCTGAATCCTGCTTTCGGATCAAATACCTGCACCGGCCAGAGCGACATAATTCTCTCCCAAAGCAGCCTTCAAAGTAGCCTTCACGCTCTGCGTGAAGTAAGCCGAACGAGCACAAAACGAAATCCTACCCCAATCCACCGCTCAAGCAAAACTCCACGCTAAAACTCAGCCCCACGAATGACGTGCAGTGAAAAGTTCGATGTTATACTCCTCGCTCGGCTGTCTTCACGCGGAGCGATGAAGGCTACATTGAAACGCAAAGACCGACGGGCAAAAAAAAACAGCCTCCAGGCGATTTCGCGGCTCGGCTTCGAGTTTGCTGACTACTAAGCTATGGTTCAGTCTGGGAGCAGAACTGAGGAACGACTGGAATTCTTCGCATGAAGATTTGGTTTTTGTCAGATACGCATTGTGAGCATCAGGGACTCGAGGTTCCGGAGGCGGATGCTGTCATCCACTGCGGCGACGAGTCGATGCATGGGAATGCGTGGATGAATGAGCCCGAGGCCAGAAGATTCTTTGAGTGGTATTCAGCTCTTGAAATCCCCACAAAGATCTTCGTGCCGGGAAATCATTCTACGGCGATTGAACAAGGGCTGATTCGCGGAAGTGATTATCCCGAGGTGACGTTTCTGATTCACCAGGCAATGGAATGGAACGGATTGAAGATCTTCGGATCACCTTACACGCCGATGTTTTTCGACTGGGCGTACATGAAAGCTCGATCGGAGCTGGATATGGTCTGGCAGTCGATCCCGGACGACATCGATATTCTGATCACCCACGGGCCACCGAAGGGAATCATGGACATGACGGCCGATATGCATACGCGAGAGCCCGTGCATGTCGGCTCGAAGTCGCTGATGCGACACGTCGAAGAGCGCATCAAACCCCGCATCCATGCATTCGGACACATTCACGATGAACGCGGAATCAGCAACTTCGGGACGATTACTTGTGGGGATACACAGTTCATCAATTGTGCCTGCTGCGACCTGAGAGGTCGCCTGGTACACCATGGATTCGTCGTTGAGATAGGTCCGTTTGGGAGTGCTCCGGATTGACGGAGCTTTGGTATTGTCGCGGAGCGACTTTCCTTGAATCGAGTCACTCGGAAAGGGCTTCGCCGGAAAATTCCAGAGCTGTGTCGAGCCACAGCACTCACAAAGATGGCTACGGAATCGCGATCGGCGTCAGTTCTCCACGAGCGATCGGCAGGGTTCCGGCGAGCAGTCCCTTGATGATTTTTGTCATATGGGGAATATTGAGTTTTGCCACTTCATCCGTGGGCTGATGATAGTCGTTGTGCAGCGAACCGGCGGAAATGCTGTGGGCGATCACACCCTTTGCGACAAACGACGCGTTGTCGCTGCGCGTGTAGAGCATTTCGCTGAACTTCTCATGATGAAAAATTGTCACGTCTGCTCGTACGGCCCCAGCGGCCATTTGCGGGCCGAGAGTGGAATGAGGCCAGCCGGTGCCCCACGCCTTGCCGTCCGCATTTTCTTCAGGACGGCCGATCATTTCCAGATTGATGTTGCAGACGACATCGTCGAGTTTCCACAGCGGATGTTCGGCAAAATACCTTGATCCAAGCAATCCTTTTTCTTCGCCCCAGAAGGTCATGAAAATCACGGATCGCTGCGGGCGCTCTTTCAACGCTGCAATGGCATCCGCAAGTGTCAGCACGGCCGTAACGCCGGACGCATTGTCATCAGCACCGTTGTTGACCTTGTCGTCTCCACGGCCTGCCGGGCCTATGTGATCCAGATGAGCAGAAATGATCACCGCTTGCTTCGCTGCCTCCGGATCACTGCCGCGCAGCACGCCCACAACGTTGTGAACGGGAATTGCCTGCCTGACGTTGGCGGGAATCTCCAAAGTGATTTCGCCTTCCAGAGCCTGCATCTTCGAAATGAGCACGATCGCACACTGCGGTTCGAATTGAGCGGGAATTGACACGGGTTGCTGCTGCAGAGTGGCCGCTGCATCAAACAGAATGCTGTCGTCTGCAACTCGCACCAGCACAATCTTTGCACCTTGCCGAACCAACGGAAGAGTTCGACGCACATACGTGATCAATGCTCCGATGGGATTGTCAGCAGCTTGTGGCGGAAGAGGCAGTTCATCAATGACAACGATACTCGGTTTTTCCGTGCCGGTCGCAGATTTGTTCTTTGCTGTTTCGTCGTGGGCGATACCGCTGACTTTGAGAACTTCGTTGATTCCGGTAAAGACTGT
>JAYTAK010000386.1:0-9812 GCA_043737515.1 Candidatus Kuenenia sp.
CGACACCAGTCGCAGCAGCCGCTTCAGTGCCTTCCTCGTTCACATCGACGAAGGCTTTATGAACCACACCGGAGATGAACAATGTCGTGTCGCCGGTCATGCCGGAGAAGTCTGCACCGTTGACTTCGAAAGCCGATTTCATGCCCATCGCCTGCAGGGTATCCGACATGTCGAACTCCGCAGTCGTCTTGAATCTCGGGAGAGAGATTTCAAGCCGATTGTCCGGCTTCACACTTTGCATCCACCGCTGCAGGTTCTCGAAGTTCAACTGGGATTCGAGTCCCTTGAGACCATCCACTCCTTTCGGGAGCAAAACAATCATCGACAGACTGCCGTCACCATAGGGCAACTCAAGAACCTGAAGATTGTCGATGGCACTGTAGCGACACTTACCCGTGCGGTGCATCATGGGGACTTTGACTTTGGCCGTTGTGTTCAGATGGAAGTCCTGGTCTTTGGTGTACTCTCTGTTGAACTGCTCAGCCCAGTTCCCGTGAAAATACACGGCATTCGTCAGGACAAGCCGCGTGTCAGACGAAAGAAATCCGTCAGGGATCAGGTCGACGATTTTCTTTTCGGTTTGCTCTTCAACCCAGGTATTGATCGTTTGCCGGGAGTTCTCGCTGTCGGCGAAGTTCAATTGAACGAGTTCCGCGCCGTAGCTGCTACGAGTCACATCCAGGAAAGTCGGCAGGAAGTGATCGTCACGCTGGCCCCACAGGCGGTTGGCCAGGTTCAGGCGGATGCCGGCGTCTTCTTCGGGTGTCGCCCAGAATCCTTGCAGAGCTTTCATACTTTCATGCAACTGTGCATCGGGCATCTCAAAATGCAGCGTACTCGCCATCTCCATTTGCGTGTCGCCAGCAGCCCCCGCGTAGGTCATCGCCAAGGCAACCGAAATGCTGCTCGGTGAAAAAAACAGGTTCCCCTCACTCGTCCGTAACTGTTGGTACAACTCCAAAGCGAACTGGTTGCAACCCTCGACGAGCCCGGCAACATCCGGAACCGACGACGTCGAGCGAGTGATGGCATCCGCAGCAACAAAGGCCTCAATACCCTTGTCAGATCGAACGATCACATAACGGCCGGCTTCCTTGACGATGCTGACCTTGGTACCGGCAGCGAAAGTACCGTCTGCCGGTCCTTCTTGCTGACCGGGGGCTGTGTCGTAATATTCGGTTTTGTCGGGGATCAGATAACTGAGCGCCGGAGATGCTGTCGCATCGTTTCGACGAACATCCGGCGAAGAGGGCGTTGACGGCTTGCGACTGATTTCTGCAAGGCCGCGGTTCACTTCGAGTGCCGGCCCGCAGCCGAGGCTACTGAGCATCAAGAATATTGAGCAACGAAGCATGGCGGAATCCTTTCCCAACGGAATTAACTCTCCACATTATTCGCGCCTGCCAATGTCAGGGGAATACAGGAAATCTATCGCGGCAGTGAGAACCTGCAGGAATGCCTGCATCCCCGGATTACCCAAACCTCCATGATGTTATTAACAGCGCCAGATGCCAGAGAAGTGCGGCAGCGTCACCGACGTTCAGAAATCGCTGTTTCCAGTTGCCGGACAAATTCCTGCAGCGTCACGCCAAATTCCAGCAGAATGGATCTCAACTGGACGATATCGAGCCGCCGGTCGCCGCGTTCCACTTTGCTCACGAATGACTGAGTCTGCCCAAGCCGCTCCGCCAGATCGACTTGCGTCACGCCGGATTTTTTCCGGGCCGCTTTCAAGAGTCGAAGAACGGCGGCGTATTCGTCTGTATAAATGGATTTTTCAGGTTCCTTCTGGCGTTTCATGGTGCGAACGGTAAAGTCCGTTTCGGAATAAGCCATTGTGGACTATTCCGAAGGCTCAGCATCGCACATTTCCAGAGGAGCAGAATCATGGCCAATGGCGGCAGTCATCACCCTCACAAACCCAGCAAACCTCAGCAGGAGCCAACTCAGCCACCCAAGACTGAGACAAAGAAATCCTGAGGCCTCACAATCATAAACCGCATCGATGCCCACGGCCTGAAGCTTCAAGACGAAGCTTCGGGCCGTTTTCATTGCGTTACAGAGAGTGCGATCATCCAATACCCAAAATGTCATTCAACAAATTCTGGTTCACAGCACAATGAAATCCTGTGAGCCGACCATGACCAAACGCCTTCCGAATGAATCACGTGAACTGCGTGGGCATTTGTTGTCTCACAACGGACTGGACGTTGCGAAGTCGATGGCCGAATCTGGCTATGACGATCCGGTCGGACTCATCATTGAAATGACCGACGAAGTTGGGAAGGAACTTACCTACGCAGCCCTCGAACGCCACGGCATGCCACGGCACGAGATCCCCGAACTGATCGGCTCGTATTGCCGGAATGCCATTCCCACTTTCAAAGTAGTTGTTGTTTTCGAAACTGCGATGAAGGTTCTGTCGCTGACATCAGACACTGCTGAGCAAAGTCTTTCAGCACGCCGACCACCCGGAGTTCACTGGATCGTCATCGTCGCTGGCGGCGGCAACAGTTACGCGAAGGTGCCAAGCACACGTTCAAGAATGAGATCCCACACGACGTGCTTTAGGGGAGCTCCAAGTTCCTGACGCTGTCGTACACTGGAACCGGACTGTGGTACGCATCGATCCCTGACGAGCTTTTCAACGCCGTTCATGCACAGCGGAAACTGCAATTGCTGCTCGTCAGGAAAGGCCTTCAGGAATTCCAGCAGCAATGCTCGCAGTTCTTCGGATCGAATCATTGGGTTCCCTTGGAATTGGATCTGCAGTCCTCATTGATGGGATAATACTTTGGTTCATTGCAACCGACCATGTAGTGCGAGATTTTGGACAGTTGCTCTGGATGTTACCCAGGCACACGACAGGTCACCGAGCCCATGCTGACATGTCAGGGCTCTGTCACGGCTCCCGGCTTCATCCGTACGCCGGAAGTTCAAATTGCTGAGTATTCCCACTCGGCGATGAACGCTGACTGTTCCGAAAACAGCGTTTGTATCGCTGCACCGAAAGGCATCCAGTGCGGGCCTCGATCATACCACTGTGACTCGGTTCTCAGTCTGCATCCAGACCATTATGATGCGTCCGCACAGAACAGGATGGATTGGACAATGGCAATTCACAAAGATCAAGGCGTTTCAATGGTTCAAGTGAACCATGCGAGGAGCCTGAGATGAAGAGTGTGTCCGAAGATCGCTGGTATTCCGTTGAGGAGATCGCCGCCTACCTCGCGGTCAAGCGCGACACGGTTTACAAGTAGATTGACCGAAAGCGGATGCCGGCCCACAAGGTTGGCAGTCTATGGAAGTTTCGGAAGGACGAGATCGACGAATGGGTTCGATCCGGTGAGGCACGGGACAGAAGGTCGGAACATGGTGACGATGACTAACTCGCGGGAAGAATGCCTCGCCCGATTCGGGTTCAGCTTCGACCGCGGGGGCGCGCACCTGGCACGATCAATGATGCTCGATGATTTGCGACGACTCCTTGAACAGACGCCGGGTAAGTCCGCAACTCGTGCAGACTTTGCTCACGCGATCCTTGCCGACAATTGCCTGGGAAAGCGATCGTCCCGCGCGCGAAGTCTGGCGTTTCGGCACCTGAAAAGTCTGTACGGTCTGGACCATTCCATTCCTTTGTTCCGTGCGATGCGGCATTTTTGGGGCCGCGACCCCGAAGGACAGCCACTGCTCGCCTGCCTCATGGCCTACGCCCGAGATTCCATTTTGCGACAGACGGCCCCCTTTATTCTGCGAATGCAGTGCGGGCAGACTCTTCTACGGTCTGACCTTGAGGAATATCTGGATCTCGAAGAAGAAGGCCGATTCAGCAAAGCCACACTTCAGTCGATGGTACGCAATGTTGCAGCCACATGGACCCATGCCGGCCACTTGGAGGGCCGTTCTCGCAAAGTCCGCGCAACGGCGTATGCCACTCCAGGGGCTGTCTCATTTGCATTGCTGATGGGGTACGTCTCTGGGGCACGCGGCGAAACGCTGTTTGAAACAGAATATGCCAAGCTGCTGGATTGCTCACCAGACCGGGCTATCGAGCTGGCGGAATCCGCATCACGTCGAGGCTGGATCGTTGTGAAACGAATTGGCTCTGTGATTGAAGTGCTTTTCCCGAACCTACTAAACGCCAAGGAACAGGAGTGGGTTCGTGAGCAAAGTTAAACGACTACTCCGCGCTTATGCCACATTCATCGGAATTCCATGGCGGGACGATGCCGCAGCAGCCCAGCGAGTCATTTTCTGCGTCTACCCGGAAACGGACGAATTGCGAACTCGTGCTCGAATCGACGAATTCGAATTGGCAACGACCAGTGCGGGGCACCGTTGGGCGCTGTTTGATCTGACCAACGCATTTGCAGAATGGTTGTCCAGTCAGAGGTACGCGCAGAGCTACTTCAAACAACCCCATCTACTGTCATCGATCCTGCCAAACTTCGAGACGAACATCGTCGCCCGATTCCAGGCGTTCCTCACGGAGCACAACGCGAATCAGAACGATGTTGTCGCTCTTAACGGCGTCGGATCGCTGTTTGGATTCCTGAAAGTCAAAGGTGTCGTGGAGAAGCTGGCACCACTGGTGCCAGGACGCCTCGTCGTGTTTTTTCCCGGCAGCTACGAAGACAACAACTACCGGCTTCTTGATGGCTACGATGGCTGGAATTATCTCGCAGTCCCGATTACCGCTGACAAAGACGCCTAACAGGATCAAACCATGAAGAATCGCGAGATCTATTCTAAAGATCCGTCAAGCCGAAAATTGGTCAATGAGGGCGTGGCCAGCGTCAATGACGAAACCACAGAGCAGGCGTTGTCCGTCCTGCGTTACGAACTGGACACGTTTGTATGCGACGGTCAGTACGCCAAGGGGATGGAAGACATCCTTGAAACGTACTTAAAGAATATCAATCAGGCACAGCAGCCAGCGGTTTGGGTGAGTGGGTTTTATGGCTCCGGTAAATCGCATCTCGTCAAAATGCTGCGAGCCCTTTGGGTTGACACTCCGTTTTCGGATGGCGCGACAGCACGCAGCATTGCAACGTTGTCGCAGAGCGTGCAGGACCATTTGAAAGAGCTATCGACCCAGGGCAAGCGGCATGGTGGTCTTCATGCTGCATCTGGAACACTGGGTGCCGGAGCCAGTGGAAGCGTGCGTCTTGCCCTTCTGCGAGTGGTCTTTAAGTCGGTCGGGCTCCCTGAGCAGTATCCAATGGCCCGTTTTGTGATGTGGTTGAAGAGTGAAGGCCTTTACGATTCGATGCGCAGCTCCGTGGAAGCCTCTGGTCATAACTGGCAGGAAGAGCTTGACAATTTCTATGTCGCGGAAGGACTTCATCAGGCATTGGTTGAGGCCAAACCCAACCTGTTCTCATCGACCAGTGCTTGTGTCGAGACGCTGAACAACCTTTATCCCTTTGTGAATGACATCAGCAGTGATGACATGATCAAAGCGATTCGTCAGGCAGTCACAGTCGATGGCAAGTTTCCGTTAACCTTGATTGTGCTTGACGAAGTTCAGCAATTCATTGGGCAGGATCCCCAGCGATCCATGGATGTCCAGGAAGCGGTCGAAGCCTGCTGTAAGAAAATCGGCGGCAAATTGCTGTTCATAGGGACTGGACAAACTGCCGTCACCGGGACAGCTAACCTGAAAAGGCTCGAAGGGCGATTCACGGTTCGAATCGAGCTGTCGGACGCGGACGTCGATGCCGTGATTCGGCAGGTCATTCTTGCCAAGAAGCCAGGAGCATTCCAGGAAATCGAATCGGTGATGCAGAAGAATCTCGGTGAGATCTCCCGCCATCTTTCTGGCACCAACATTGGTCACCGACAGGAAGACATCGATTTCTTCACCCAAGACTATCCGATTCTGCCTGTGCGTCGTCGGTTCTGGGAAAACACGCTTCGAGTTCTGGATCAGACCGGCACGGACAGTCAGCTGAGAAATCAGTTGAGCATGATCCACAAAGTCATACAGACCAACCTCGATGCGAATGTGGGCCATGTTATTCCCGCCGACTACCTCTATTTCGATTCCGCCGACAAGCTGCTCCAGGCCCGTGTTCTGCCTCGAAAAGTCCACGAACGCACCATGAAGTGGATCAAGGGCACTGCGGACGAACAGTTAATGGCACGAGCCTGCGGGCTGGTGTTTCTGACCACGAAACTGGCAGGAAACAACAATGAGGTTGGCATCCGGGCCACTGTGGACACGCTTGCTGATCTCATGGTGGATGATCTTTCGGCGGGCAGCAGCAATCTTCGCACTCGGCTTCCAACGTTGCTGGATAAGTGCGAATTGCTGATGAAGGTCGGCGATCAGTATCGCATCCAAACTGAAGAAAGCGCCGCGTGGAATGACGAATTCCTCAGCCAGCGGAATCAACTGGCCAACGAATCGCACCGCATTGAGGCAGAAAGAGACAATCGCGTACGTGGCCGCTTTGCGGAGATCGTCAAAAAGCTGACGCTGGTCCAGGGACAATCCAAGGTCGAGCGGGGCATTCACCCGCTGTTTGATTCCAAACTCCCGAACGACGCCACAGATCGCGTTTACGTTTGGGTGAGAGACGGCTGGTCAATTGACGAAAACTCCGTGCGAGCCGACGCGCGGCAGGCGGGGAATAATTCACCAACAATCTATGTCTTCATCCCCAAACGATCTGCAGATGACTTGCGGCATCACCTGATTGACTGCAAAGCTGCCGCGGCCACACTGGAAAAACGAGGGGCAACCACGTCACCGGAAGGCACTGAAGCCAAAGCGGCGATGGAGACGACAAAACAAACCGCAGAAGCCAAGATCAAAGAATTGCTCGGCGATGCGTTTCTGGGCGCTCGAGTGTTCCAGGGAGGTGGAACCGAGATCGTCGGAAATGATCTGCAGGGAATGATCAGCGAAGCGGCTGACAAGTCTCTTCAGCGGCTGTATCCACAATTTGGAATCGCCGATCATGAAGGATGGGCGCGGGCCTATGCGAATGCAAAAAAGGGTGCCCCCGATGCTTTAAAGGCCGTCGGGTTTGAAGGTGAGCCCGCTCAGAATCAGGTTTGCAAAAGCATCCTGGCCTTCATCGGTCCCGGCAAAAAAGGGACCGACATCAAAACTGAATATGATCGCACTCCGTACGGTTGGTCCGGCGATGCGATCGACGGTGGCGTGCAGGTGCTGTTAATTGCTGGATTGATCCGGGCGGCTGACGAACGTGGCACAATTATTGATCCTAAAGAGCTGGAACGCAGGGCAATCGGCAAAGCAACGTTCAAGGTGGAATCAACCACCGTGACAACAGCACAGCGAATTCAGATCCGCAAAGTGATACAGGCATTGGGAATACAGGCCAAGCCGGGAGAAGAACTGGCATCCGCACCGCAGTTCGTTCAGAACGCGATGGAACTGGCGAATCGAGCTGGAGGAGAAGCACCGGGGCCAGCTCGTCCGAATACAGAGTCGTTGGAGGAAATTCGCCTGGCAGCTGGCAATGAGCAGCTGATGGCAATTTACAACCGGCGTGACGAACTGAAAAAGTCCATCGATGCGTGGGATGGTCAGGCCAAGCGGCTGGCAACCTCATGGCCGGTTTGGCTGAAGCTGCAGACACTTCTTCGGCACGCGGCTTCATTGCCGGAATCCGCGGCATTTTCCGTCCAGGCCAAAAGCATCGTTGACGGTCGGTTGCTGCTGAATGAACCGGACACCGTGACTCCGATGGTCTTGTCCATTTCGCAGCTGCTGCGAACCCGGCTGAATGAACTGCGCGAAAAGTACGAACAGGAATTTGAGCGTGGGCTGGAAGTGCTTGAGCAGGACAAGAATTGGCAGGAGCTGGAGCCTGAACAACGCCACGAGTTGCTCTCTGCCCAGGGACTGACACTGTCGCAAAAGCCCGTCATCAAGGTTCAGACAGATGCTGACATCATCGCCACGCTCAGCAATACGTCGCTGCCGGCCTTGTCGGACCGTGTTGTCGCTATGCCCAGCCGTTTTCAGCAGGGCCAGCAGGATGCAGCAAAATTGCGGGAGCCAAAAGTCACATTTCTGTCGCTTCCCAGACGAACGCTCAAGACTGACGTCGATGTCGACGAATGGCTGAAGGACGTTAAGGAGCAACTGCTCAGTGGTCTGAAGAACGGTCCAGTCGGAATTCAATAAAAATCAGCCGCGGGGCGTTAGCCCCCGGTTCCAGCACGTTTCATTTTTCATAACAACCGGACGCTAACGCATTCCGGCTGATTTTGGCTGCGGCGATGAATAACGATGATCCAATTGCCTGGTTTATCACATGGACGGTCTATGGAACCTTTCTGCAGGGCGATGAACGTGGCTGGCGAAAACGGAAAAAGGGGAACCAGATGCCACAGCCTCGGCTGGCCGAATGGCACGAGGAGAGACTGAACTATCAGATAATTCTGCTGAACATGGAACAACGAACTGCCCTGAAGACGGAGATCGAACGCCTCAGTATCTTTCGTGGCTGGAACCTGTGGGCTCACGATGTTCGGACAAACCACGCCCATGTCGTGGTGACTGCGGTCGGATTTCCAGGTTCGAAAGTTCGTGACCAGATGAAGGCGAACTGCACGAGGGTTCTCCGCGAACAGTGGCCCCAGTTTCGGGATCGACCAGTCTGGACCAAGGGAGGTGACTGGCAATGCATCAACAATGAATTAGATCTGGAGCAAGCGATTTTGTATGTCCGCGATGCCCAGGATAGAAAGTGAAGACAACCGAAATCAACCACCGAAATCAACCACCGAAATCAACCACCGAAATCAGCCATCAAAATCAGCCGCAGGGCGTTAGCCCGCGGTTCCAACATGTTTCATTTCCCACAACAACAACCGGACGCTAACGCGTTGCGGCTGATAACAACTCATGCCTTCACTCGAAAAATCACTCCGCAATCAACTGGAACGCACCGTCAAGGACGCGCGCGATATCGCTGAAGCGGGGGCAAAGGCTGCGTTGGAAGTGATGTGTGTTGGTGAAGCCGGGCCACCGTCGCACTTGAATGACGAGGATCGTGACCTGCGGCGACGGTTGCGAATTCATGGGCGGCAACTGGGTGACTTGCCGGATGAAAAGAGGAAGACGCAGGAACTCGATCGCCTGATCGAAGAAGTCGGGTATGAGCACTGGCATCGGATGCTGTTTGCTCGATTTCTGGCAGAGAACAATCTGCTGATGTACCCGGATCCGTCTCAACCGGTGGCGGTATCACTGCAGGAATGCGATGACCTGGCAGCAGATGAAGGGGCTCGGAATGGCTGGGAACTTGCGGCACGATTTGCGGCGGGGATGTTGCCGCAGATTTTCCGAGTCGACTCGCCAGTTTTTGAGATTCAGTTGCCACCGGAAAATCAGCAGCAGTTGGAGAAGCTGATCAGTGGATTACCCGTAGATGTCTTCACGGCCTCGGATTCTCTGGGTTGGGTGTATCAGTTCTGGCAGGCTCGACGGAAGGAGCAGGTCAACGAATCAGAAGTAAAGATCGGAGCTCGCGAGTTGCCAGCGGTGACCCAGTTGTTCACCGAAGATTACATGGTCGATTTTCTACTGGACAACACGCTGGGTGCATGGTGGGCGGGGAAACAAGTTGACAGTTTTCAGTGTTCAGTTTTCAGTGAAGAAGCCGGTGTTCGAAGCGCCGTTGCACTTCCTGGATGTCCCTGGAACTATCTGCGGTTCATCAAAACCGATCCTAATCAGCCGCAGGGCGTTAGCCCCCGGTTACCTGATGGCGTTAGCCCCCGGTTGTCTGACCACGCAACCCAATCGAATCACGAACCGACCGAGGAAC
>JAYTAK010000387.1:0-40907 GCA_043737515.1 Candidatus Kuenenia sp.
TGTTGCAGATGAGTCAAGTTTTGGGTGCGATGGTGGGCCGATCGAATGTAGGATGGACATTCATGTCCGTCGCGTGGCCATAAAACACGGTCGAAGCGATGGTTATTTGACCTTGACAGTCGCTCGATAATGCGACCTTGCTTGGTCAATATCTCGGACATGAATGTCCAAGCTACAGAATTCGCAGCCTTGCACCGAGTTGCCACAACCCTGCCCGTCTCTGGTTCCAGTCACTTCGGATTTGCGGCTTCGCCGCGCTAGTACGTGAACTGCAGACCAGCGTTGGCACCGTGGACGAGCACAGTCCCGCTGGCGTCAATGCTGTACGTGGTTCCGTTGTTGCCGAGATTCTGGTCGGGGGCCAGTGCGACACCGTGGATGATCGTGGCTTCGTAGCCACCGATGAGGCTCCAGTGATTGCTGAGCGGAACGTTGGATTGTAGTCCGACTGAGCCAACATAGGCGATTCTGTTCTTTGAATCAAACAGCGAACGGCCGTAGCGGGATGTATCACCGCCGGGGGCAGTATCGACTCCTGTGTAGCGTTCGAGAATCGATCCTTCAGCAGAGTTGTGATAGAGGCCGCCTTTGAGCACGCCGTTGACCACGATCCCGCGATAGTACATGACTTCCTGCTGCAGGATGGCCTGCATTCCGTTCAGGTCGTTGCTGGTTTGTGCGACTCGGAACAGCGTCAGAGCGTCAGGAATGCCTGAGGCATTGCCGACTTCGTCTTCAAAACCATTCGCTGTGCCGCCGGCAAACACCAGGCCAGCACCAAGCAGTCCGGCATGAGACAATCCGCCGTTGGGACCGACAACATCAGTGGCTCGAAAGACCCCATCGATCTGAACGCCGGCAGATTCATCCAGTTGCAGATTGCTGTAGCCGATTCCGTACTGGAACGTGGATTCGTAGTCTGCTGTCAGGAGGTTGAGTTCGAAAGCCTGCAGCCGACTGTTGTACCACGTTTGATACGTCGGAAGTGCGTCGCCTGGAAATCCGGCGTTGGGTCCCAGGCCTTCGAATTCGTCTGCTTCTCCGCCAAGGACTGGCGTTGAAGCGACGGCAAGGGGCGAAAAGAAAGTGGAGCGATCCAAAGAATTCGCACCGGCCCACGGACCAGCGATCCCGTCATCAAACGCAAGGCCGCTGGTCAGACTGCCCTGACTGAGTGAATTCCAGGTACCGTAATTCGAATAGATGGCTTCGATCCGTGCTCCGGCTGTTTCAGCGGAAAGGAAGGCACGAAATCCGGATCGATAGTCAAAGTCGTTGTTGTGAAAACCGACGTTGGCCGAATCCGGCCCGTTGATGACCGGGGCAGTGGTCGAAAGATTGCTGTCGCGGTTCATCACCAGGTACTGCACGCCGCCGCTGAAGATCGTCGCAGGCTCAACCTCATTGTAGAGTGAAGGATCCTGAGCGAAGAGACCAGAACCGGTGATCGCGAGTGAACCGAGGGCAGCGGCAAGAAAACGCTTGAGGGACATGCGGACGTCCTTTCGAGTAATGACTCCATTCAAACTTCGGCCTCCCAGCCAAAGTGAGCGGTCAGCACGAGGCTTCCGAGCGCATTCGCAGACTGCTCAAAGAGTGTCTTCGGTCATTCCAGTAGCCAGCATCAAGTCCGTGAAACAGAATTCGGCGATTTTCGCGCGGTGTCGGTCTGCGACAACTATTCTTGCCATTGTGCGGCATTTGCCTGTTGTAGGGATGTCTCTCACACAAATCACGTTCGATCTACTTCCCGCCACTCTGCAGAAACAATTGTCCCAACTGAGCCACAGGGGTTCCGTAGACCTGCTCCACAGCCCGAGCGGCGTTCGGGTTTTTCCGCAGTTCAGCGATCAGTTGCTTGAAGCGGGCAGGGCCCCCCTGACTTTGCAGGAACCTGACAAGCAGGTAGCCGACTTCGCCAACTTCTTCCGGAGCCAGTGTGCCATCGTCAAACAACTTGCCCGGATCTGTGATTGTCGACACGGCTTTGGCCGCTCGGCCAGGGATCGCTTTGACGTAGTCATTTTCCGATTTCAGACCGGATTCCAGCATGCCGAAACCCTGTTTGAGCCAGTCCGGCAGATTGGAACCGTCACGAGTCAGATACGATTGACTCAATAGCGACTTCATCAGTTGTTCGGTGGTCAGCGCACTGGCGGATTCGGTGTCACCAACATCGTGCATCGCGACATACGCCGTGTCAAAGTTTGCGGTGATGGTGGAATGACCAGACACGGTTTTCGGAGTTCGGCGATTCATCAGGACCGTGTTGAATTCTTCATAGTCGAAGCGATCCTTCGTGACAAAGACCGTCAGTCGTCCGCGAAACGCCGGCTCACCCTCTGGCAGCGGGTATTGTATTGCCAGTTCGGCAAGATGTGTCTCAGCCACTTCGCTCAACTGCTTCAGTCGATCTTCGGACACGGTTCCGTAGAAGTAGAAGTTTGTAGATGTTGCGGCTGCACCTTCCGTTCGTGGCGAGACTCGTTTCCATAACGCAGCAGTTTCGGTGATGCGCCGCTCAGCAAATTCTGCGTCGGTCATTTTGGCAAGTTGCGCTGCGGCTAACTGGGCGGCTGTCGGAACGATGTCCCGCAGCGGAGCTTTGGCATCTTTGCCATCGAAGTGAGCGCCTTCTTTGATCCAGGTTTCCAGGGCCTCGGCCTGCGACCGTTTCAGCTGCGCCTGGCCCTGGGGCATCTTCAATGGTTCCTGCCGCAGAACCAGGTCAACGATATAACTTTCATCCGGCTTGCCAGGCACGATCGTGCTGCCAGTCGGACCGCCCTGCAGCAATTGTTCAAACGTGGTGAAGCCGAATTTGCCGCGCGGCGTGTTGCCGGAGTGGCATCCCATGCAGATGTTGACCAGCCACGGAGCGACGTCATCTTTGAAGGACACGGTCTCCGTTCCGTCTGCCATGACGACAGTGACGGGTTTCGGTGGTTCAGGTTTTTCCTCAGTGGATTCACCGATTGGCGCATCCCGGTCAGTGCCGTCGTAATTCGCTCCCTGTTCGATCCAGCGTGCGACCGTCATGATGTCTTCATCCGCCAGCTTCGCGCCGCCCTTGGGCATCCGCAGTTGATCATCGGGCGACGCCATCCGCACCACCAACGCGCTGCGCGCGGGCAAGCGCGGTGTCACGGGAACTCCATTTGCTCCGCCTTTGACGATCCCGTTGAACGTGTCCATCCGCAGATTCGCGCGGGGATTTTCTTCCCCATGACAGCGGAGGCAGTTGTCTTTGAGAATGGGGGCAACTTCGTGTTCGAAGCTGACCGGAATCAGATTCTTCGCTTTTTCCAACTGGCCTTTAAATGTTGAGTACGTGCGGTCTTTTTCGTCATCGGGGATGGCAAGTTCCTTAATTCGATCTTCAGCCTTCTTGATGATCTCCTTCGCCTGATCCACTTCTTTCTTCTTGACGTGGATGTTCACTTCCTTGAGTTCTTTCACCAGTTCCGACAACTCTTTGCGTACTTCGGGTGGCAGTGTGGCGTTGACGACTGGTGTTGTGATGAGGACGGCAGACAGCACAAACGCGGAGATTAAAAGTTGTCGAAAGAACATGAAGCAATCTCCGGGGAGTCGGGAGTGATGATTAAATGGTCGAGCCGGAACAGTATAACGTCTGAACGCACCGCAACCAAACTTCCAGGGGCAAGGTTAACGCCAGACTTGCAAAACATGGCCTTTCGCTTTGACGGCACTCATTCGTCCGTTTAGACTGGCGTTCCCTCCTACGCGCTTTTCCAGCCGTGTGTTCTTCAGAAAACCTTCCCTGATGGCTGTTTCTTACCTGCAAACTGCTTGCTGTCGCCGAGTCGCTGTTGTGGCTTTTGCTGTCGTTACGGCGGCACTGAATGTCCAGCAGACTGTCGCTCAGGATCCGGTCATTGATCGTCTTGCTGCCACTAATCTTCGACCGGGCCAAATTGCGTCGGTTGTCGTCACTGGCAAACAGTTGACGGGGGCGATGAGCCTCTGGACGCCCGTCGGTGTGCTGCGTCCGAAAGACGGGCAGGATCTGACAAAAGATCAGCCGGTCATCATGGAAGGTGCTATTGCCTCTGATATCGTGCCTGGGATTTACCCGGCCCGCATGGTCACAAATCATGGCTGTTCCGAAGCTGCATTTGTCGTTGTCGATGACCTGCCGTCCGTCGCCGTTGCCGCCGAAAGCGATGATCGCAAGTCCGGCCAGTTGATCGCGTTGCCGTGCTGCATTGCCGGGCAGATCAATCCCGTGCTGTCAAAGTTTTTTCGAATCGCCATGACCGCTGGTCAAACTGTGAGTGTGGAAGTTTTCGCCCGGCGATTGGGCTCTGATCTGGATCCTGTCATCCGTGTCACCGGACCCGATGGAAATGAAGTCGCCTATCGTGACGACCTGCCGGGGGCTGAAGGGGATACGCAATTGCAGTTTACGGCAGTGGCCGACGGCGAGTATCGCATCGAGATCCGCGATGTGCGTTATTCCGGCGGAGCGCGACACTTCTTTCATCTGCGACTTGGCAAGCTGCTCATGGTGACTTCTGTGTCGCCGCGAATTGCGATGATCGGGCAGCCGGTGTCTCTGATCGGGACGACGGGAGAAATTCTCGGCGAGGCCACTCCGCCGGGCGCTCCGGAAACCACCGGTTCATTGATCCCGGTCTTGTTTCGAGCGGCGGAATCCGACGGCAGCGCGTTGAGTTCCGTCGTGCTGACGAATCAGCCGACGCTGTCGGAGGCTGAACCGAACGATGACCGCGCCGCAGCGACGTCCGTCACCGCTGAGACTCAGGTTCTGACCGGCACACTGCAGAAAAAGGGTGACGTGGATTGGTTCAAACTGACCGCGACTGAAGCAATGCCGCTGCTGGTCACAACCCGCACACGCGAAGTCAGCAGTCCGACCGACGTAATGCTGGAATTGTTTAACGCCGAAGGCGGCAAGATTGTGGAAAACGATGATGCCGGGCTGCGCGATGCGGAACTTGCCGCACAGTTGCCAGCGGCAGGTGAGTTTTTTCTCAAAGTGTCGGAGATCGCCGGACGTGGCGGATCGGCATGGACATATGCTCTGGACGTCTACCAGGGTCGAAAGTCAGTGCGTGTCACCGCGCCCCTGGATCATCTCAACATTCCGCGTGGCGGCAGTGCGGCGATGCCGCTGACCGTGCGGCGGATTCATTACGACGGGCCGCTCAAAGTGGAAGCCGTCGGTTTGCCTGCGGCGATTCAAATGGCTCCGTTCTGGCTGGGTGCAAAGCAAAGCACGGCTCCGGTCGTCCTCACAGCGACGGACCCGGCAGCCACAAGTTCTGATGCGGACTGGGCACCCATGAGCTTCAAAATCACGGCTCCGGACGGTTCCATGATTCCTCCTGCGGAATTCCAACTGACTCCGCCCGCGCCCAAAAAACAGGACAGCGAAGTTTTTCGGAGTGCTCGTCTGCGAACAGACCTCTTTGCTGCCGTGCAGCCAGCCGCTCAGTTTTCATTCACTGCCGATCCTGCCACAGTGACCGTCGCTCAGGGTGCGACCGCCACCGTGACCGTCCGATCAACTCGGGCTGCGGACTGGACGATGCCCATTGAGATCGCTCTGGCGACACCCGCTGATCAACTGCCGGGCATGACGGTCACTGCGGGATCAATGGCAGCAGGCGAACTTGCAATCACAATCACTGCCGCGGCTGACGCAGCGGTTGGACCATTTAGTGTGTTCCTTCAAGGCAAGGCCAAGAAGGATAATGTGGAACCCATTCATCCTGTTCCAGCAATTGTTGTTGAAGTGAAAGCTCCGTAAGTGTGATTTCAGTTTTCAGTTTTCAGTTTTCAGAAAAGTCAGTTTGATGTGAGTTGAGTGTTTCATTGTGATGGTTCCCACGCCGGGCCTTTGTTACTTGTGATTCACTAAAAACCGAAAACTGAAAACTGAAAACCATCCCTCCGAGGTCTTACCATGCTCCGCTTAACCTGCCTGATGCTGACTGCTGTCGTTGGAGTTTCCTCTGCCGTCGCTGCGGCCGAAATACCCACAACTTCACTTCAAGTCCAGCCCGCTGAAATCACTCTGAACGGCCCGCGCGGAGTTCAGCAACTGATCGTCACGGCCAACTTCGAAGCAGCCACAATTCATGATGCCACAAGTATCGCTGAATACAAAACGGACAATGCCGCAGTCGCGGTGGTGGAAAACGGCATCGTCCACGCAACAGGCAACGGCACAACCACGATTCATGCCACGCGCGGAGGGCAAACATCCATCGCTACGGTCACAGTCGCCAACTTCGAAACACCATCCCCGGTTTCGTTCCAGAATGAGATTCTGGCATCGCTGACCAAGTCCGGCTGTAACATGGGCGCGTGTCACGGATCACCTTCAGGAAAAGGCGGATTCCGTCTGTCGCTCCGAGGATACGATTCCACCGTGGATCTGGTGACGCTGCGCGGTGAGTACTTTAATCGTCGTTCAAACGTGCTCAATCCTGACGAAAGCCTGTTGTTGCGAAAGCCGTTAATGGAAGTGGCGCACGGCGGTGGCCGACGCCTGCAACACGGTGATCCTGCTCATCGAGTGCTGCGTGAATGGATTGCGGAAGGCATGAAGGTTGACGCCGATGGAGCCCCGACGCTCGCTCGGATTGAACTGCTCCCGGTGCCGCGTGTCCTGCGGGACGGTGCTGATCGTCAGCAGTTGATCGTCAACGGCTACTTCAGTAACGGCACAGTGCGCGACATCACGGCCCTGACATCGTTCGATTCGTCTGATGAAGGCATCGGTACGATTTCATCCGCCGGAGTCGTGTCATATCAGGGTCGCGGCGAAGTGACGGTGCTTGCACGATATCTCGACAAAGTATCGACCACGCAACTGACGTTTCTCACCGAACGCCCCGAATTCCAGTGGCCCAATCCGCCGGAAGCCACAAAGATCGATCAGTTGGTCTTTACGAAGTTGAAGCAATTGCAGATTCAGCCCTCCGAACTTTGCAGCGACACGGATTTTCTGCGTCGCGCGACGCTGGATCTGACCGGCCGGTTGCCCAGCCTGGAAGAAGCCCGGCTGTTCCTTGCGAATGCTGATCCGAACAAGCGGGCGGTCGTGATTGATCAACTGCTGTTGACCGATGACTACGCACGATTTTGGTCGTTGAAGTGGTCTGATCTGCTCCGCTGCAACAGTAAGCGCCTGACGAAATCCGGAGTCCACAAGTTCCGCCGCTGGCTGTTTGATATTGTCAAGAACGACGTGCCACTGGATGAGTTTGCCCGCGAATTGCTCACCGCGACCGGAAGCACGCAGCAGAATGCGGCTGCCGGATACTGGAAAGCCAGCCGCGATGAAATTGATGCCACGGAAACCACGGCACAGTTGTTCCTGGGCATTCGCATTCAGTGTGCCAAGTGCCATAATCATCCGTTCGAAAAGTGGACTCAGGATGACTACTACGGCACTGCGGCGGCGTTCAAGCGAGTCGGTCGCAAGGAAACCGGACTGCCGGATGACGAGATGATTTTCGTGAGTGCCGGCGGAGACGTCACGCAGCCGCGAACCGGGAAGCAGATGAAAGTGCGCCTGCTGCTGGAAGGTGACGTCGATGTGCCGGCTGATCAGGATCGTCGAGTTGTCTTTGCGCAATGGCTGACGAACAACAGCAATCCGTTCTTCGCGAGATCGCTGTCAAACCGTATCTGGGGTCATATCGTCGGCAAAGGAATCGTGGATCCTGTGGATGACTTCCGCGATTCCAATCCACCTTCGAATCCGGAATTGCTGTCTTATCTGGCCGATGAACTTCTGAAAAGCGGCTTCTCGTCGCGGCACCTGATTCGCACGATCATGAACAGCCGCGTGTATCAACTCAGTTCGCAGCGAAACAAGTACAACGCGGATGATGAGATCTACTTCAGCCACGCCACGACGCGGATGCTGACGGCTGAGCAACTGCTGGATTCCATCTGTGTGGTGACGGGCCAGACGGAAGAGTTCGCCGGGATGCCAGGCGGCACGAAGGCTGTTGATCTGGTCGATCCTCCGGAAGGTCATAAGTTTCTGCAGGTCTTCGGACAGCCACAACGGGAACTGCCGTGCGAGTGCGAACGTTCTACCGACAGCAATTTGTCTCAGGCACTGCAGTTGATCAACGGGCCGACGGTTCACAACAAGCTGCGATCCGATGCTGGCAGCGTGCATCAATGGATCGCCGGTGGAAAAACGGATGCCGAGATCATCGACCTGCTGTATCTGACGGCTCTCAGTCGCCCTCCGCTGGCAGAAGAACAGCAAACATCTCAGGCCCACATCAAATCCAACGAAGACCGGACCAGAGCCCTCGAAGACATCGCCTGGGCCGTGATCAACAGCAAGGAATTCCTGTTCCAGCATTGACGGGCGATGCGTCTGGATTTCTACGTGGGGTAAGCTTCCAGCTTGCCTTCGCCGAATAAAAACTCAATGCTTTTGGGAAAACTTGACAAGCTGGAAGCTTATCCCACCTTACGGAGTTGGCGCTAACTGGGGTACACTGCGATTTGGTCTTGGCACTTCGCTGACTTTTTGCCAAACTTACGCGGCAACGTTTCCCCCGAATCGGTCGAGCGTTTTCTCACTTTTCGCAGCATTCTGACGAATCCGGTCCTGATTCCGAAAGAGCCGAAAATGGAGAATACGAATCCCGGCAACAGTCCGAGATTCTGCTTGCATATGTAATAATGGCTGGATAATCAGAGGAAGGGTTTCGGGAACCTCCGTCGATTGACAGCAAAGAACTGCACCGCGCCAGATTGATGACATAAAGGAGAGCTGGTTAACCCAGCCGCACCCAGAATGGTTAATACTTCGACAGCACACAGGAACGGCAAGTCCCATGATTCGTCTCGGATGGGGACTCTTGTTCTGGCCGATTCTTCCCAGTCTGGCGTTTCCCTGCGGTTAGGCGATCTCCTGAAACGCCAAATGTGGCTGATCCTGGCGTGCGTCAGTCAGGGACTTGCACTGGGATCTGCTTATTGGATCAACGCTCCGGAATGGTATCAGTCCCGGGCGAAAGTCATGGTAAGCCAGAGGAGTCCACAGATCACATCGACTGATTCAGCAAGCGTTGAAGACCAGTCGATGGTGGATGAAGACGTTCTGGCAAATCACATGGAAATCCTGAGAAGTCGCAGGATCGTCGAAACGGCAATGAAACGACACGGACTCCTGGACATTGAATCCATCAAGGCTCAACTGTCTCCGGATGTCGATGCACCGGATTATGTGATCAGCCATATTCAACTGAGTCGAGGCGGGGATGGCAGTGCCAAGGATGCGCGCATCCTTTCTATCAGTTTTGACCACCCGGACCCGGACGATGCAAAATTGATTCTGGAAGCAATCGTGGTCGAGTATCAGATGTTTCTCGGTTCACAATTGACTCAGGCGATGTCGGAAGCAGGGCGACTTGTGGAAGACGCTCAGAGTAATCTGGAGGCGGCCCTCGAAGACGCCCAGTACGAATACGTCGCGGCCCGGCAAAAGGCACCTGTGTTGTTCCAGGGAGAGGGGAGCGGGAACGTATTCATTGAAACGTATAATCGGTTGCATGAGGAACTGCTGACGATGGATATCAAGCAGGCGACGGTCAAGACTCGGTTGGAAAGAGCCAAACAACTGCTCCAGGGTGAAAAGGACGGAGCGACGATCGACATGGACGCATTGGGAGTGATCGACCCGGACAGTCTTCAGCGTTTGAGTGTCTTTGCTGCACTTCAGTCGGACGCGAGTAGGTCGCCTGGATTTCTGGCAGACCAGCCACAGCGACTTGAGGAAGCCAGGGCTAGTTTTTCCAATATGCTCGCACTGATGGCCAAGGAACAACGCCTGAAAGCGGAATTCGGTGAAGGACATCCAGAGGTACGGAATGTTCAGGCCGAAATCTCGCTGGTCAAGAAATTTATCGATGACAAAACGGAAACGCTCGGCGTAATTCCCACGGACACGCAGTTGACTCCGGGAAATCTGTTGAAGGCGTATGTGGGATTTCTGGAGAGCGATCTGGTTTACACGAATGAGACTCGCACGGAAATGGAAACACTGTTGGCACACGCGGAAAAGCAGGCGCGGCTGCTCGTCGATTTTGAGTTGCAGGAAGGCATCATGAAATCACGAGTCGACAGAACGCAGTTGTTGTTCGACGGTGTTGTAGAGCAACTGCGTGATCTGGATCTGGCCTCCGGAATGCGGGGCTACATTCACGAGATCCTGGAAGCACCTCGCCGCGGGGAAAAAGTCTGGCCGAAACTGAGCCTGTGCGGAATTGGCGGCCTGATGATGGGGCTGATGGCTGGTCTGTTTTTCGGTGTCATGAACGATCAGCAGGATGACAGATTCCGAACCTCGGAAGAAATTGACAGCGCCATCGGGATTCCAATTCTCGCGCGTGTGGGACGTATCAAAACCGATGGAAAATCTCCGATTGTTCCGGACAACTCCCCGGAAGGGGAATCGTTCCGCATCCTGCGGACGTTGTTACTCGGCGATGTCCGCGAAGGTCGTCTGAAAATCCTGTCGGCAAGCAGTCCGTTGCCACAGGACGGCAAGTCCACGATTCTGGCAAATCTGGCGGCGGCATTTGCTAAACTCGATATGAGCGTTGTGCTGATCGAAGCGGACATGCGGAGGCCCACGTTTCACAAGCGATTCGGTGTGCCGGATGCAACCGGGCTGTCGGAGTTGCTTCGGGAAACGGCCACGATTGATGATGTCATCGTCCCGTCAGGAGTCACGAACCTGACGCTGATCACGGCCGGTGCCGGGGTCACAAACCCGTCCGAACTTCTGCAGAGCGACAGTTTTGATCGAGTTCTGGCAGCGCTGAAGGAAAGATTTCAACTGATTGTGATCGATGTGGGGCCAGTCCTTGCCGTGTCTGACCCGATCATTGTCGCGCAGAAATCCGATGGCATGTTGCTGGTCGTACGGTCTGCGAATGACACGCGGCAGCAGGTCACCGAAGCAGTCGAAACGCTGCGAGCCGCCAACGCAAAAATGCTGGGCTGCGTAGTCAACACGTACGGCAGCGGCGAAGGATTCGAACGGCGTGGTTACTATGGAGGATACTATTCCTCTGATCGCGCTGAAAAGAGTGCTGATGATGCCGCCGCCCGAATTACAGCGTCACGAAAAGGAATCGCAAATCTTTGAGTCACCGGGCGGGGTTCCAGCCCGCCGCTCTGCACAATGACAAAGGACGCGATCAACTCGTTTGAGTGGATCGCGTCCTCTTTTTTGTCATTGACGGCACAGCACAATTCCGGGGCCCGGAGCCACGCCTGCTCATCGTCGTTTAGATCTTTGTCGGATCAATCAGGAAGCTCCAGTTGAACATATTCACAACCCCGTTGAAGACTGCCTGATGCGGTTTGAACTGTAGCATCAGGACATCGTTCGGCTGGATCAGAATGCGTTCCTTCTGGTCTGTCATGGCACGGGCCAGATCGACTCGAATCGGGAGTTGGCGTCCGTCCGGTGTTTCCCGTAAAATGATGACTCGTGTCGGTCGCACCATGTGACCCGGAGTACCGCCTGCCAATGCCTGTCCGGACTGCCCCAGCGGGCCACCCACAGAACCATTGGCAAGTGCGATGGCTTCGATGACATCAATGTCCTCATCACGCGGCAGCGGAATCTTGGCACCAGCCACCAGACCGCCCATATAGAAGTATTCTTCGCGGCGCGGGACGTAGACGACATCTCCGCTGTCAAGCTGAACGTCTGCCTGTGTGAACGGCAACCCTTCGCCAGGACAACCGGTCAGAGGAATGCGGACCACCTGGTTATTGCCCATTTCGCCTTCAACAAAGTTTGCCGTTCGAGCCTGCAGTTCTTCAGCACAGATGGCGTGGGGATCCTGCAGCCCGCTGCGTTTGAAGATCCAGATTTCGCGGGCGGCATCGGTCCCAGGCAGACCGCCGGTGACCGCAAGGGCATGCAGCAGGTCATTTTCGTAGGCGGGCAGGTCAACCACGTCAGCAGAGCCACGATGGATGCGATCCAGCGCTCCCGGTTGAACAAGGGCGACCGATGTCGTTGGTGTGTCTTCTCGCAGTACCACGATACGATGCACGCGGGCTGAGATCAGTGCTACCTGCACCCGTTCTGCGTCTTCCAGGGTGATCTTTTTGTCACGGTAGACTTTCTTGACGAAGTTCGTAGCTTCCGTCAATGTCAGTCCGGCCAGAGGAATCCTTCCCACCAAGGGCAGCTCGACCCCGCCTTCAGCATCGACTTCGAAAGGCAGACCAATGGTTGCACCTACTGCGCTGCCGTGCGGCGGATAGTATCGTTGATTGATGGGTTGCGATCTCTGCAGGACGGGCGTCTCAGCCACGCCGGGTGGACCGGAACCGTGGACATAGATACTCAACTGGTCTCCGGCACCAATCACATGGGCTTTGGGTTTTTCCTGTCCCAGAGCTGTGAAGGGAAACACGGATCGGCCTTCACGGGGTTCTGTGCAGAGTTCGCAAGGCAGTCTGCTGGCCGGAATGGACTGATGCACATCGGTGATGGCATGGCACCCGACGGAGGACACGAGGGTGATCGCTCCGAAACTGCTGACAAGAAATGAGGCCAGTTTTCTGGAGATTGCTGCGCTGTTCATTCGTACCATCCTTGAATCGGTGCCGCCAGAAGCAGCGGAACTATTAACACTGGATCGCGTGAGAGATGTTCAGGAATCTTCCAGAGATGGCCGTCTTGCCGTCACTGGAGTTTGATCCCTGGTCAGTACCGAGTTTGAATCTGAATCGTGAATGCCGGGACGCGGCATCGGATCAAAAGCCGTTGTCAACTGACGGCTGAGCTGCATTCAGGACCAACTGCCGCAGCAATGATTCGCGTGCAGCATTGGCCTGCTGCCGTTGCTGTTCCTGATACTGTTTGACGAGTCGTTGTCGAAGAGTTGAATTCGCCGACGGGACGTGTTTCGTAGTTGCAGGTGCAGGTGCAGGTGCAGGTGCAGGTGCAGGTGCAGGGGCAGGGGCAGGTGCAGGGGCAGGGGCAGGGGCAGGTGCAGGATCTTTTTCGTAGTCTTCTCCAACGGCCGGAGTCGGTGCAGGAACCGGCTCCACTGAAGGCTGTTGAACCTCAGGCTGCACTGCCGGTGCGGGAGCGACTTCTTCTGTCGCAGGTCCCTCTGTCGGCATCGGTGAATCGGTCTCGGGATCGCCATAAGCGGGATCGCCCTGAATATAGTCCGCAGACTCGTCAATGACTTCAGGACAGCAGGCGGGCTGCACGGGGCAGCAGGTTCGAGGAGGCAGATAGGTCTGCAGATAGTGGTGATCCGGCTGGCACTTCGCACAGGCGGCCCCATCCTGAAAACCACAGTACCAGTCGTCGCGGAGCGAAGGATCGTATTCGACGAAGACTGGAGGCTTCCAGTACTTCTTCGGCGCGATCACGGGCGGACAACCTTCGCCGCCAGTGGCGACATCGTAGTAGCCAGCTTTCCAGCCGCTGCTGTAGTCGCAGGTGAAGCACTGGTCATGGCAGCCATCAAACTCATGCCACGCCTGACTCGTGCGGATTTTCTGTCCGACTTCGTATTTACAGTCGCTGAGCGCTGTACAACCTGAAAGCGACAAGAAAAGTGCGAACGCACTCAATTGCCCTTTGGAAACCACCTTGTTCCACATTGCAGAGACTCCTGTTTCTCTAATGACCAATGCCAAGGAGATCGGAGGTTCCTGCTGCGTGGCGTCATTTCAAAGGGTCCCCAAAGCGGAGTTTCTGCACCGCTGAGTGAATCGGTGCGACAAATCTCCTACGACCCCAGGAACCGATATGAATAGTTGAACCGCGAGGATCGGCACGAGGATGAGAATGCGACCAATCGCTTCTTTCGGTGCTACTGTCAGAATCCGCACACTGCGTCTTCACGGATTACAACTGAACTACGGAACCATCGATTCCCGAAGAACGATATGGGTGGGGACTTACCCGCACAGCCCGAATCTGAATTCTTGACACGGATGTCAGCACATTCAGCCTTCAGAACCCCTGATTCCGCTCAATGATTGCGTCCCGTCAAGGCCACACGCCTGTCGCCGTGTGTACGCAATAACACTGTGTTGTGAATTAGTGCTGAAATACTGCTCATTGGTGCCAATTTGGACGGCTATCGAAGCCTGAAGCACTGCAGCAAAGCCTCCGAAACAGAGAATTCCCTGCCACTCAGTGGTGATTTCTGTTTCTCTTAGTTGAAGGAAGTGTATCGTGGACCGCCCTGACAAGAAATCGTCCAGGTTTTTCCACCATTTGAATTCCAGCAGGAAAAAGTCTGTGGCGCAGTCGTCACAATTGATACAACCGCTCATCTCCACGGATGCCATGTCAACCTTGACAAGTATCGTCCCCGGAGTAAGCATGGTCGATGGCATTGAAACGGCCGAACGACTTCCCTCCAGAGCCGATTCAGTTTCACGCTATCGTCAGGTCGTCTTGACATCGCTGCCGCTGGTTGCTGCCGACTTATCGGCAATCGTGGTGTCGTATCTCGTGGCGACGCTGATATCGTATGCCATCCTGGGAGCTCACCAGCATTGGGGTCTCTGGAATAATTTGTCCGGCGTATGTTTGTGCCATCTGATCGTGGGTTCGTTTTTGGGATTGTTCCCGGCATCCGGCATGAATCCTGTCCGCGAACTTCGAAGTCAGGTGTCTTCAATTTGTGTTGCGTTCTTACTACTGATTGCATTGAATGGCCTGGTCGGTCAAGTGGCCAGAAATGAAGTCCTCACGATCATAATGGCACTTCCAATGGCGGTGGCGATCGCTCCGCCTGCCCGCTTTGGCACACGCAAAATTGCATCGCGGTTCAACTGGTGGGGAGAAAAGGTCATTATTATCGGCATGAGTACTCAGGGACGGTCTGTCTATCAGTTTCTCAAACGTCTGCCGCATCGTGGACTGAAACCACTAGGGATCGTGGACGACAATCCCAGCGACTATTGGAAGCTTGACCCGGAACAGGAGATTGAGTTTCTGGGAACGACCGATGAACTTGTCAGCATATGTCGAAAGCAGCAATGCCATTGGGCGATCGCCGCCGTTGCCGATATGGAAGAGGCAGACGTGCGGCAGATTCTCGCCCGTGGAAGTCTGATCCCGAACCTTGTCGTTGTCAGTTCCAAGCTCTCAATGCCCACAATGTGGGTCGAGGCGTTTGATGCGGCAGGACTCGCCGGGATTCATATTCGAGACCGTCTTTTGTTTCCCTTCCAGCGCGTGATGAAACGTCTGTCAGATATTATTCTGTCGGCTGTCTTATTGACACTTTTGAGCCCACTCTTACTGACGATCGCGGCATGGATCAAGATCGACTCCGGCGGGAAAGTTATCTTTCATCAAATGCGTGTTGGCCGAGGAGGAAGGCCGTTTAAGGCATTGAAATTCAGGACAATGATACCTGATGCGGAAGAGATTCTCCGCGAATACCTCCAAAAGAATCCTGCGGCGCGGGCTGAATGGGAAACGTTCCAAAAACTGAAGTCTGATCCTCGTGTGATTCCGCGGATCGGCGCGGTGTTAAGACGATTCAGTCTGGATGAACTTCCTCAGCTTTGGAATGTTCTGAAAGGAGATATGAGCCTCGTGGGTTCACGACCATGCACTCCCGATCAGATTGATTTGTACAAAGAGCTGTTCACACTTTACGTCCGCATGCGACCTGGCATCACTGGCCTTTGGCAGATCAGCGGAAGGAATCACCTGCCCTATGCTGATAGAGTCCAGCTTGATTACTATTACGTGCAGAACTGGTCACTCTGGCTGGACTACTACATTTTACTGAGAACAGTTCGTACCGTTCTGTTTCGTGAAGGCAGTTTTTGAGACGGATGCGGCATCGAATTTGCGATTGGAATTGCCGAGCGCGACGCCCGAATTTCGTCGCCACAGAATTGATTTGATACAAAGGACATGCGAGCGGCTTCGAGTTTCGATGAATCCGCCCGCCAAAGCTAACACCTGTATTGTAATCATTGATGGGCATGCCTGAATCCAATCACAATAGACAATGGGTCGCGCAGGAGTTTGTGATTCCTGAAATGCGCGATCTCGAAGTATTTCCTTCCAGTGTTCGTGAACAGGAAGCGGTCGAACCTGGGAACATTGGATTTAGTCTGTACTGGAGAGATGAATGCTACGGCAGATCGGCAGGATTTGCGACATTTTAGGAGTGCCGGCCAGTCGGGCCGCGCTTCTGGGTCGCCGTCCAAAATCAGTGGCTTCTGCGCTTTTGATCAGTCAGCTCCAGACTGAAGGAGTGTCGTTTTGCACGATCATTGACGGAGGGGCCAACGTAGGCCAGTTTGCCCGCGCCGCTCTTGATGGATTTCCCGAGGCGACGGTCCATTCGTTTGAGCCTTCACCAGCGACTGCAGCAATCCTCAGGCGAAATCTTCGCGACGCGCCCAGGCTTCATGTGCATCAAGCTGCGCTGGGCTGCGTCAGAGGAGAGGCCGAGTTCCGCTGCAATTCAAATTCACAGACATCGTCGATTCTTTCAATTAGAAAGTCAACAGCCGTCCATGCCGGCATTCGCGAGGTAGAATCAGTCACTGTGCCAGTCACCACCCTTGACGCATTCGCTGTAGAATACATGCCGAAGGAACCGTTACTGCTGAAGCTGGATCTGCAGGGATACGAACTTGAAGCACTGAAAGGAGCGACTAAACAGTTGCTCCCCCGTTGCAGTCACGTCCTCGTGGAATCAGTGTTCGATCACCTTTATGAGGGAGAACCACTCTTCGACGAAATCCTGGAGTTTCTGGTCTCGCAGGACTTTGCTTTTCTTCGTCCTCTCGCGTTTCTCAAGGACTCAACCGGTCGAATTGTGCAGATGGACGCCCTGTTTCGTCGCCGCGGGGCGGTGCAGAGAACCGGTATCACCAAACTTGTCTGAACGAAACCGGAGCAGAGTTATGCCTAGTCCACAGACAGGCGCGCGACCATCTGACGCTGAGGTCGATTGCACCAGCAATCCTGGTTCTAATGGAATTCTTCTGGTTCAGACGTCGATTGGCGATTATCGTCAGTGCGTACTCGACGCATTACAGACGGCGTGGGGCAGTTCATTCAGGATTCTGTGCGGGCGCGAGTATTTTGCGTCAAGCCTCAAGACGGGTGTCGTCTGCGGAAATGCGCTGGCATACGTTCAGAATTATTTTCTGTTTGGACGCCGTTTACTGTTTCAGTCCGGAGTGTGTGCTCAGGCAGTAAAAAGCCGAAGCGTGATCCTGGAATTTAATCCGCGGATCATTAACACTTGGCTGGTGCTCTTGTTCCGAAAGCTGAAAGGAAAGAAGTCCATTATCTGGGGGCATGCCTGGGCGCGAAACGGCACTGATAACTATCTGCGTCGACAAATGAGAGCCCTGGCCGATGTCATTATCGTCTACACAGAACAGCAGCGAGTAGAACTCGCCCCGCATGTGCCGAAGAGCGTTTTGGTGATTGCAGCACCCAATGCACTTTACCGCAGGGCGGATATGTCTGTCGCAGGGATTCCTTCGAGCCGCAAGCATTTCATCTTCGTCGGTCGCCTCGTCTCACCCAAGAAGCCTGCACTTCTGATCGACGCATTCAGTCGCGCGTTACCGGAATTGTCCCCGGAAACAAATCTGCTGATCGTAGGCGACGGTCCGGAACGTGGAAAGCTGGAGTCTCAGATCAGTCGGCTTGGCCTCGAAAAGCGGATCAGACTTCTCGGTCACATCGGAGACCGCAGCACTCTGAGAGAGCTCTATGGAACGTCTCTCGCAAGTATGTCGCCTGGTTATGTTGGACTTTCGATCACTCAGAGCTTCAGCTTTGGCGTCCCTATGATTATTTCAAGGGATGAGCCGCATGCACCTGAGATTGAAGCGGCACAGGATGGCAAGAACTGTGTCTTCTTCGCGACCGATGATGAGTCATCGTTAGCAAAAGTGATGGTTGAATTTTACTCGCAGCGGGCCCAGTGGTTGTCAAGGTCAGAACAAATTGTCGAACAATGCAAGATGAATTACTCCGCTGAACTCATGGCGCAGCGGATTCGAGAGGCGGTTGATTATGTCCAGGGTATCTCCATTTCGACCTAAAAACAGATTCCTGCAGCTGTGGAGTGTGTTGATTCAGCAATTCCGCCGCGCGAAAGTTCGAGTATTGCTTCGCGGAAAGATGACAATAGGGAAGAACGTGCACTTTGCGCGGCGGCTGGACCTGCGTCCGCCGCACTGGCTGAGGATTGGGAACAATGTCTCGTTTGGCCAAAATGTGATTACTGAAGCGAACCTGACGGTTGGCGACGACACCCTCATTTCGAGCTTTGTTGCGTTCGTGGGAAACGACCATGCTTTCGATGATCCGAATTCCACGGTTTACTGGCAGGGTCGACTTCCGGAATCGAGTGTCGTGCTGGAAGGTGACAACTTGATCGGATTTGGTACAATTGTCATAGGAAATGTAACAATCGGTCGTGGCTGCATCGTGGGGTCCGGATCGGTGGTAACCAAAGACTTGCCTCCCTATACGGTCTGTGCGGGGGTTCCGGCCCGAGCTCTGCGATCGCGATTTCACCTGGCAAATTGCGACTCCGGGACGGCGAATGCCGTGACATAGTACTTGCTCAAAGTCGCGCAGCTCCTGGGGTGTGTTCAGGGTATTCTAACTGCTGCGGCAGTAATCGTTTGTGTGCATGCATTTCTGATTTAGATGTAAACAGGGCAGTCAATGTCAGTTTCGCTGAAAATCCAACGATTGAGAGGGCTGATCTCACTGCAGCCCTCTCGCAATCCAGCGCTGCGAGTTACGCTGCGAAGCCTGAGCCAATTGCAGCGCCGCATCACTCGCGTAACCGATCTCTTGAGCCGTCGCGGAAACCAGGATGAGGCGTTGCTGTGCAATTCGATCCCTAAGTCCGGCACAAATCTTGTGGTGCAGATTGTGAAGAGCTTTCCCGGTGTTCGGTTTTTCGACACGATCATTCTGGATCGAGGAATCTGGCGATCAAACCAGTCAGATCAGCCCTATTTGATCAATGGGATTCGCAAGCTTCTGCCACGTGAATGCGCAGCCGCGCACCTGCCGTATACGGCGGAACTCGCGGACGTCCTCCAGCAGCAGCGAACGCTGCATTTCTTCATAATTCGTGATCCTCGCGATATCCTCATTTCTGATCTGCACTTCGCCTCACGCATCGCCTACTGGCACCCGCTTTACAAAGACCTGAACAGGATGGCGAATGATGACGAGCGGCTCTATGCCCTGATCCGGGGGTTCGAATATGGAAATGGCAAAGTCCATCCGGATTTCGGAGTGCGAATGCGCAAATACCTCGGATGGATAGATGAACCTCGTACTTGTGTCGTAAAATTTGAAGATCTCGTCGGCACGAATCCCGCATCCACACTGGAGCGTATGGATCTCTACTTTAAGGAACACGCGGGATGGGCAGGGCAATCTGATCCGGTCAAGACCACAACGAGCGTTATCGACCCCGGTCGCAGCAAGACATTTCGCAAGGGACAGATTGGCGAGTGGCGCGAGCAGTTTTCTGAAGGACACCTGCATGCGTTCTCGGAAGTCGCGTCCGACCTGCTGCAGAAATTCCAGTACGAATAACCACGGGGAACACCAGCCTCTCACGACTCGCAAATGACGCCAGGCCAGATATCAACACTATGTCAAAGACTTTTATTAACGAGTTGCATCCTGAAAGCAACATTGACGGATTTACGCAGGACAACGGGACGGTGAAATTCTATACTTTTGTTCGTGCTGCGATTCTGCGGACAAATGCGTCCGAGATCCTCGACTACGGAGCGGGCCGCGGCAAACTACTCACTGAAGATGTGGCTAAGATCTCACTTTTTCGCCGACAACTGTGCGACTTGCGTGCGAACGGTGCCCGCGTCACCGCCTGTGACGTTGATCCGGTCGTCGCGACGCACCCGGCTTCTGACAAGCAAGTCCAAATTGAAGCGAATCAGCCACTTCCGTTTCTGGACAATCAATTTGACGTGATCGTGAGTGACTGGACGTTCGAGCACATTGATGATCCGGCATTTGCAGCGGCAGAATTGACCCGCGTCCTCAAGCCCGGGGGATTTCTCTGCGCCCGCACTCCAAATGCGACTGGCTATATCAGACTCGGCTCCCAGATCGTGCCAAATCGGCTGCACACTTTCGTGCTTAAAGGGGCTCAGCCCAATCGGCGCCAAGAGGACGTCTTTCCGACATTCTATCGAATGAATTCAGCACGCGCTTTGAACAGAATATTTCCGACATTTAACCATTACTATATCTATGATTGCGGAGATCCGGCCTACCATTTTGGAAGCCGGTGGCTATATCGTATCTTTCAGGTCATTCACTGGATGCTGCCGCCGGCGTTCGCTCCTGTATTGTACGTCTATATGCAAAAGCCCGCAACATAACTTCTCAGATCTCACCCCCCATATCACACACGTTTATATGGATAGCGACGGATTTAGATAATGTACAAAAAACTGGCGATCCTGGCGACAGCACTCTACCCCTTTCTGTTTGCAGGCGCCACGATAATGAAACAGTCGTTCCCGATCATGACGGCGGCAGCGATATCTGGCGTTATTGCGGCAATACTGTCGGTTTTAGTCGGCGTTAGATCTGTTGATCGGGCGGGACTAACACGCACAATTGCTACTATTGTGATGTTGATTATACCGATCATTGCGAGTGTAATGCTAATGTCCGTGAAGCCGATTTCATCCGACCTTATAGTTGCACTTTCCTTTATTGTGGCCATTGTCACGACCGCAGTAATCGGAGTCCACCAAACCAGAGAAATGCACATTAGAGCAATGCAGTTATTGGCGATCGGATTTGCATTGCTCACTACGGCATTTGCGGTCTCAGGGAAGACCTCAACACATGGGCGTCTCGCTGGCTTCGATGGAGAATTGCATCCGAACTATATCGGACTAATTGCACTCGTCTCGGGAAGTCTCGGCTTTCTGTTGCCCATGCGGCTGTCGTTGGTGATGCTGCTGATCAACACCTGGGTAATTATGCTGTGTTCATCGCGTGCTTCATTGGTTTCCCTGATCCTCTGTGGGATCGTGTATTCCGTCGTCCTGCGATTCAGGAGTGGACGGCTCACGAGCATTTCCGCGATGGATTGCATCAAGAGTTTGGCCGCAGTTGCAACCGTTGGCGTGGTTTTCTGGTACTATAAAGGTGGATTGGCAAAATTTTTCTTCGAAGACGTACTCGCTGTTAACGATCCCAATCGAGGCATTAGCTCAGGCGCGACAGGTCGGACCATCATCTGGGATACTCTTTATCGAGCGTGGCAGCGCAGTCCGTGGTTTGGAAACGGATATGGTGTGTTTTCGCGAAATCTTGGCGGGCCATTGGATGGGGGATACTTTCTCACTCTCGCCGAAACTGGTGTGGTGGGGTTGGCTAGCATTATTTTGATGTGTTTTAGTTCGATCTATTCTGTAATCGCCTGGCGCTCACGGTCTTCCAGATGGGATGTTGCGGAATGCGCATTTCTGATTGGGTTCCTGTTTTACAACCTTTTTGAATCTCGCCTCCAGGGCGGGGCAAATCCGTTTTCAATTTGCGCTTATCTCGTCTGTTTTAGTTTATTAAGTCGTCCGTGGGACGGCGGCGACCGTACTTTAGACGTGCGCTATATTATTGAATAGTTTGCACTTGCAGGGGTCCGCCTCGGGTGGGGCTGGCATTTCGCCGTTTCATCCGGACGGAATACTCCACCGTTTTCGATTGTTTTTGGCCTAAACGCAATCTAGTTTTAAGGTCTTGGGGAGTCGAAATTAACTCGATGTCCTGTTGTTTTGGGGCAAAAATCATTAGGTTCCTGGAGGAATTGCCACTTTGGTCTTTCCTGTTTATCGCAGGCATCCCAGTTAAGCATGCGGTATTCGGCGGCCAGCCAGTCAGCCAGCCAGCCACGCCCGTCCGACCCGGAATACTCGGACTTCGTTTGATATACGTTTGCTATTCTATACTATTCGCAGAGAAGTCTGAATGAAACTGCATCTTGGCTGCGGCCAAAGCCCCACTCCTGGTTGGCACAATACGGACATTTCGCCGAACATTTTGATAAGCCGGATTCCGTTCGCGGCCGAATTACTTGGCGCAATCGGTCGCATCCCGCCAGCACGCGTGGAGCAGCACCGCGACGGAGTCTTTAAGCAGATCCACCACCTTGATGTGACGAAGCGGTTTCCATTTCCCGACAATTACGCCGAGGCAGTGTTTTCTTCGCACATCATTGAGCATTTGACGGCCAAAGGTGCGAAGCACATGCTTTCAGAATGTCTGCGTGTGTTAAAGCCCGGCGGCATTTGCAGAATCGTCGCGCCGAGCCTTGAATGGGCGATGGAATTGTACGATCACGAACACCCTGAATCGTTTCTGAACGCTGTTTTTGAGGTTCGTGAGAATAATCCCCGCCATCGTCACTGGTGGATGTACACCTCCGAAAGCTTGCAGCGGACAATGCGTGAAACTGGATTTGCCGAGGTTGAGGCATGTCAATATCAGAAAGGTCGTCTGCCTGACTTGCAGGAAATTGACAATCGTCCGAAGAACAGCATCTATGTAGAGGGAACGAAAGCTTCACGCATTTAGAAAAACACGGACGATTCAGCGGAACCCACCGGTTTCGATCAGCACTATTGATTTGTAATGCGGGACTGTACTTTGGCCGAAACTCGCGGAGCAAGTCCGGCACGTATGAATACTCGCGGACTCAGGTCCGAAAACTCAGGATTCTGCCGATCGCTTTCATTTGCAGAAGGAATACTGTCCTGCCTGATGGGATGAAAAAGTAAAATAAAGTTCCTCCGCATGTAAAGGAAATCAATGTAGAAATCGCGGCACCCCAGTATGAATACCGGGGAATCAGAAGAGCATTTAGTGCCGCATTGACTGCCAATCCTGTGATCGTTGAGAGCGTGTTGAGTTTTTGCAGTCGGTGCGAAATGAGGTATTTAGACGTAACAATACCGATGGTCACTGGAAACATACTGCACGCATGGATTCTAAAGATGCCCACGGCATCAAGATATGCGGATCCGTAAAGCATGGGGATTACAATCGAGGCAGTCAGTACCGCGAGGATTATGACCAGTGTTGCCAATTGAAGCTGAGCAGTCATGGCTTTCCGCCAGAGGTCCAGATCCTCAAGTTCATTGCGGTTGGCGGTGTCTTTCACCAAACGCGGAAACATCACGTCCGCGATGACACCTGGGATCAGATAAAGCCCCTGGGAGAGTCTTGCTGCCGCGAGATAGGTCGCCACCGCAACCGGACCGTGGATTTGTTTCAGCATCAGACTATCCAGTCGCACGTAAAGTACCACGGCCAGCCCGGAAACCATCAATGGACTGGACTCTCGAAACAAGGCCATAAGAATTCGCGGGCGGATCACCCATTCGAAACGCGGCGGCTTGCAAAATCGCTTCGTCAATATGTACATGAGTGTCGAGTAAACCACAAAGCTAAGCGAATAGATCAGGACACACACCTCGGCCGGCATTTTTCTGTAGAGGGCGACGAGCATGACACCAGCCATGACGAAAAATGATCCGGCACGTGCGATTGCGGCCAGGCTGAATTTCTGTCGCGAAATTGACCACATTTCGAAAGGTTCACAAATGCGGAACAAGTAGTTCAGGGAGAACAGCATTGTCAGCAGCGGGATGTGGCCGCCTCCGTCCAGCAACCACGAAAGTAAATAGGAAACAGGGCAGATCAGCAGCGAGGCAAAGAATTTTGCCTGAACAGCGGCCGAGAGCCATGAACTCGATTCCGAGTTTTCCCGAGAGAATTCACGGACCAGAATGCTGTGGGAACCGAATTCGAAGACCGGCAAAAAGAGCTGCGACATCGTCATCGCGTAGGCAACGTCACCGAATTCCTCCTTCTTCAGAATGCGGGCGAATAGTACGACAATCACAATTGCCTGACCCGCCCGCAAACCCTGCGACAGTCCCATTAGTGCGTAGGATTTTATATTCATAATGAATTGAAGTCGTGCTTTGTTTTCAGGGGCAACCGGGCCGTGCAAAGATTAGCCTGCCCTGATGGCGCTTGGCAACGTGGTCCGCATGCATGTGAGTGTCTCTGGTTATGGTGAGTTGTGATCAAAGGCGATCCGGCATTGGGATGACTCCTCTCGTGACGAGCGGACCAGCGCCGTATCACGCGGGATGTTTTCGGGCTGGCCATGCGGTTCGACAACTTCGGGGTCCCCCCTCGATCCTCGGATGCTTCGGGACGAACCGTTTTCTTCCCCCTTAGAGGCCGTTTGCCGCGCCTTCAGATTTGCGATACGATTACCTGCTTCCGAAGTGAGGTGTTTTGCCATCGCCGTGACTCCATTCCAGAAGAATCAGCTTCAGCTACTGTTCCTGATAATTCCCGGCGTGGTCTGTCGCAAAGCCCGGTTTTTGCTCCCGTCTCACAGTGATTTTCGTGCATTTCAGTTTGGGGACCGCCCAACACACTCGCCAGATGGTAAAGTTATCTTGAATGAAGATTCTTGTCTATTCAATGCAATTCTGGCCCGAGCCGACTGGAATCGGCAAGTACTCCGGTGACATGGCGTTTTGGCTTGCCCGGAAAGGACATGAAGTTCGGGTAATCTGCTCGGCCCCATGGTATCCGCACTGGAAGGTACAGGAACCCTATTCCGGGGCAAGATTTCAGGTGGAGCATGTCGATGGTTTGCGTATTAATCGATGCCCTGTCTGGGTTCCGGCTCGGCCAAATGGCTTGACTCGAATTATTTGTCTGGCCACTTTCGCGTTGACAAGTCTCAGCGCATCGTTTCGCGCGCTCATTTGGCGGCCAGATATCGTATTTAGTGTCGAACCGCCGTTTTTTTGTTTGCCTGCTGCATTGACGGTGGCAAAGTTGACAGGCGCGAAAGCATGGTTGCATATCCAGGATTTTGAAATAGATGCGGCATTGCAACTCGGTCTCTTCCGGGTGCCTGGATGCGGTCGGTTGCTGCAATGGACTGAATCATTCCTGTTCCGCCGGTTTGACCGGTGTTCCACCATTTCGGAAAAGATGCTGGAACTTTTGAAAAAGCGAAGCGGAAAGCCCGAAAAATGTCGGCTGTTCAGGAACTGGGTTGATCTGGAAGCCATTCATCGCCAGCACGTCCCATCATCCTTTAGAGTTCTCCTGGCGCTGAAGGATCACCAAAGAGTCGCGCTCTATGCAGGGAATATGGGAGAAAAGCAGGGTCTGGAAATCATAATTCAGGCCGCCGACGCTTTGCAGACTCGGGATGATTTGGTATTCGTTCTTTGCGGAAACGGAGCTGCGGCAGATCGGATTCGGACGATGGGAAGTCAACTGCCAAATATCCGCTGGCTCCCAGTTCAACCCATTGAGCAATTGAATTCATTGTTGAACCTCGCTGATATCCATCTGCTTCCTCAGCGGGCAGGTGCCGCAGATCTGGTGATGCCGTCAAAGCTGACGGGTATGCTGGCCAGCGGGCGCCCCGTGATCGCCACCGCTTCTCCGGACACACAGATTTACGATGTGGTTTCAAAATGTGGTTTGACGATTCAACCTGGTAATCCGAACGAATTCGTCGCCGGAATACTGAAGCTTCTTGATGACAAAGATCTGCGAGAACGGCTGGGATTACATGCTCGGAAAATAGCAGAATCCGAACTATGCATGGACGCGATCCTGGCGGGCTTAGAAGCGGGCATGCTGGAAACGTGCGGCACGACGCATTGAAGTAGTGTTTGTTTTGTCGTCCTTCCGTTCGGGCTCCGGGACACCGACTGGTACCAGTCTGCCGGAAGTCATTGAAGATTATTTGGAGCCTGGGAAATGCCTGGAAATTCTGCGGGCTGGATGCTCTCGGTGATTCTGATTGTCACGGTCTGGATCTATCTGTTAATTCGCAAAGGTCCGGCAGCCGCGCTGGGTGCCGCGATCGTGCTGAGTTTTGCCTTCCCGGTCTGGATCAAGACTGACATCGGTGGGCTGCCCATCAATATCCGCACTGCCGTCGCGTGTATCACGATGCTCGGGTATGCATTGCATCCGCAAGGTAAGATACTTTCACCACTGACTTTGCTGGATGCCGCGATCGGGCTCATGTTTCTGACGCATGTGGCTGCCGATAGTCTCACGACGGGCTTGACGCCGGTGCTGCCATTTCGGGCCTATGGGGAATGGGTGCTCCCTTTTGTCGCTGGCCGGTTCGCAGTCCGCCACCGTGACGATCGAAAATGGGTTGCCGCCTGGGTTGTCGGCTTAATTCTGTTCCTGGGTGTAACATCCTGCATTGAATCCCTGACGAACGTGAATCCATTCGAGTTCGTATTTGGGAATCGTCCAACGGAGTTGGCTAGTCGCAAGGCGATGAGATTTGGTTTTAAGCGGGCGTTCGGGCCAACGATGCATCCCATCTTCTTTGGCATGATGATTTCCGTCCTGATGCCGTGGCTGATTTGTCTGTGGCAATCATCTGAGTCGCGACGACTGCGTGGCCTGACGGTTATTGCGGGAGTCATCGCACTGGCTGGAACAGTCTTTACTGGTTCGCGAACGCCCGTGATTACGACTCTGGTCGCAGCCATCCTGGCTCTCGCTCTTCAGTTCAAAGCGTTCCGATGGCCATTGGGAGTTTCGCTTGTCATCGCCGTTTGTGGTGTTGCTGCATTTCCGAACGAAGTCACTGATGCGGTCAGTCGCTGGACCGGAGGCGGCGACAAACCGCGCTTGATTGAAATCGATGGAAAGGCTGTCGTCACTTCCAGCAGCAGAAGTCGATTGCATGTCTTTGGAATCTACTCAGAGGCATTGGTCAAAGCCGGTCCATTTGGATACGGCACGCAGGCAACTACAGGATTTCCACTGCGAATTCCCGGAATGGAGGGCACGTTCAGATCCGCAAATCTGTTTAAGATGGTAGATAACGGATACATCCTCTTGACGCTGCGATTTGGCTGGTTGGGCGGCGCTTGCCTCTTGATCTTGTTCTTGACTGCGATCAGGACGGGGCTATCGCTGTATTGGGATCGCCCCGATCAACTGTTTCCTGGAGCAGTTGCCTGCCTGCTGGTGGTTGTCGCAGGTTTTTCACTCTTGCTGGTGTTCATGAATTATGATTTTGGCCTGCCCTTGCTCTGGACGATCGGGATGCTGTCAGGACTGGCGTCTTCCAGGATTGAGGAGCGATCAGGACGTGGAACGGACCTGACAATGAAGCGAAAATCAGGCAGATGGCCATAACCGTATGAACCCGCTTGCAGCGGCAAACCGCCACGATCAGCATGTCAGGAAGAATACCTGCAATCCACACGCCCACTATAAACGGCGTTGCCGGAATACATGCTAAGAACGAAGACATGATTGCCACCGGCAACTGTTCCTGCCCATAAACTTTGGCGAGTTTTCCTACGTGAAATCACCTATCAACCTTTGACGTCTCGATTGTCCGACAAAGCGATGATGTCGAGGAAATTTCAACGCCGAAGACGAATGTGAATCTCTTCCCTGGATGCACACAGGAAGAGGCCGAAGCATAAAAGTGTGGCAATCCTGCTTTTTTTTTTGCAAAAAAACAGGCGGCAACAACCTGCCAACTGTCCGGATGGCATTCCGAGCGAGAAAAAATCGCTGATTGGAGCCGGATTTCTGTTCCTCCGAGATCAAGGATGAGTATCGTGGGTAGCGAAATTGTCGGGAATACCGAGTTCCTGAAATACCTGGGTTTCCTGAAGGAACGTTCTTTGCAAGGTCCGTCACAACTCATACAACCGCTGATCTCGACGGACGCCATGTCAACCCTGACAAATATCGTCCCCGGAGTGAGCGTGGTGGATGGCGTTGAAACGTCTGAGCGCTTGCCCTCCAGAGCCGATTCGGTTTCACGTTATCGTCAGGTTGTGTTGACATCACTGCCGCTGGTTGCTGCCGACGTGCTGGCGATTGCTGCGTCGTATTTGGTCGCAACGCTCGTTACGTACGGCCTTTTTGGATTCCGCTACTATTCGGGGATCTGGAATAATCTGTTGGCGTTGGGTTTGTGCTATCTGATTGTGGGTACATTCCTTGGATTGTTTCCGGCATCCGGCATGAATCCGGTTCGCGAACTCCGCAGTCAGGTCACTTCAATTTGTGTTGCGTTTTTGCTTCTGATTGGTTTGAACGGTCTGGTTGGTCAGGTGACCACCAATGAAATCCTGACGATCATCATGGCATTTCCGATGACTGTGGCGGTTGCTCCGCCCGCCCGTTTCTGTACTCGCAAAATCGCATCGAACTTCCGCTGGTGGGGAGAAAAGGTCGTCATTATCGGCGTCAGTCAACAGGGACGATCGATCTATCAGTTTCTGGCGCACCTTCCGCAACGAGGTTTGAAACCACTGGGGTTTGTCGATGACAATCCCTCCGCCTACTGGAAGCTCGATAAGGATCTGCAGCTTGAGTTTCTGGGAACGACCGATGAACTTGTCAGCATTTGCCGGGCTCGGGAGTGTCATTGGGCGATCGCCGCCGTCGCTGGGATGGACGAGGAAGAAGTCAGCCATATCCTGGCCCGCGGAAGCCTGATACCAAATCTGATCGTGGTCAATTCGAAGTTGTCAATGCCGACCATGTGGGTTGAATCTTTTGATGCGGCGGGCCTCGCAGGGCTCCACATTCGCGACCGAATGCTGTTTCCGTTCCAGCGCATCCTGAAACGATTGTCAGACTGTCTGCTGGCAACTCTGCTCCTTGTAATGAGCAGCCCGTTGCTGTTGTTCATTGCCTTGTGGATCAAAGTGACTGCTCCGGGACCCGTCTTCTATCGCCATCATGGACGCATCGGTCGTTCGGGCAGGACGTTTGGAGCGTGGAAGATCCGCACAATGGTCACTAACGCTGATGAGATCCTGAAGGAGTACCTGGCTTCCAATCCGGCGGCGCAGGAAGAATGGAACCGGGATCTCAAATTGAAGTATGATCCACGCATCATTCCGGGAATCGGTCGATTTTTGCGTCGCACCAGTCTGGACGAATTGCCACAGCTCTTGAATGTGTGCAAGGGCGACATGAGTCTTGTTGGTCCTCGACCCATTTACACGGCCCAGGAAGTTGCGAAATTCAAGGAACTCTATCCGATGTACTTGCGCGTCCGACCGGGATTGACGGGATTGTGGCAGGTCTCGGGGCGGAACAATACCAGTTATGAAGACCGGGTGCGTCTGGATACGTATTACGTCCGCAATTGGTCGCTGTGGCTGGATTATTTCATCCTGCTGAGGACCGTACGCACGCTATTCCTTCGGGAAGGGGCATATTGAAATGAACTTCAACTCATGCGACGTGGGCGAGTAGCCTCTTGTCAAATATCGTAATGACTCTTGCCGTTCCGGACAAAACAGGCGCATCAAGGATGGTCTGCCAGTTTTCTGGTGCGCTTGTTCGGGCGGGGCATACTGTCCTTGTGGTGCATGGACCGGAGCCAGGGGTTCAGGATCGATCGATTGTGTCGCAGTTGCATGCGGCGGGAGCCAGGACGGAACTGGTGGCCGGGCTTGCGTTTCCACTGAATCCTATGCTGCCCGGAAAGGTTGGCCGGCTGGGAGCAATGTTCAATGCTCACTGCATCATTGGAGTGAATCAGCGAGATCGTGCGGTTGCGCTTTCCGCTGCCCGGCAGATCTCTGTCCCTGGCATCGTTTGTGCGCAGAACCAACATACTTTTTGGGGTCCATGGCCTGTTCCGTTTCTTAAAGAATCTTTCTACGCGCAGTCAATGCGCCGAAACGCAGATTTGATTGTGTGCGCGTCTGCACCGGTGCAGGACGAGTTCGTGAAGCGGTTTGGGGTCAACCCGGAGCGGACCTGCTGTCTTTCCAACGGAATCGATGTTTTCGGTTTTCCGCGATTCTCGGACGCTGAGCTGCGCGAAACTCGTCGGCTCATGGGATTCAGTGACGACGACTTGATGTTGATCAATGTCGGACGAACAGACCAGCAGAAGGGGCTCGATATTCTGGTGGAGGCTCTGCGTCACCTGGACAGTTCAAACTCCACACGGCTGATCCAGATTGGCGATGTTACGGACGGTGCTGCTCAGGGGCGAGGGTTAGTCCATCGCCAGAAACTGAATCAAATGATCCAGACCTACGCGCTTGAAGAACGTATCTCGTTCGTCGGATGGCGTGATGATGTGCCGCGTTTGCTGCAGGCCGCTGATATCTATGTTCACTCAGCTCGCTGGGAAGGGTCACCGCTTTCTGTGATCGAGGCCATGGCTGCCGGAATCGCAGTGGTTACGCCTGACAACACGTCTCGGCCGCAGGGATTCGAAGACGGCACTCATGGAATCGTGGTCGCTCCGGAATGTCCGCAACAACTCGCCGTCGGGCTCAACAAAATGCTGCAGATGACGAAGAGTCAACGCTCCAGAATGGGACGCGCTGCTCGATCACTTGCTGAGAATCGTTATGATATCAGTGTGATTTCGCAAAAGTTCGTCACGTTGATCGAAGGCATGATCGCTCGGACCGGAAGGACAATCGCCGCCGGAAAAGAAACCGCTTGAGGCGTCGAATTGCCGAATTTGCTCATCATGTGTGTACCATAACTTCAGCATGCGCTATATCGTTCGTCGCGACGAATCGCCTGGCGAGTTTGTCCACTGGGAACTGGAATCGGTGGTCCCAATCGTCCAACAAAGTCAACCTGCTCTCATGTATCCATCTTCGGCAAGTCTTCAGCAAAGTCTAAATGTCATTGCGGACTCGGCAGCTCCCCGGCAGCCCGACATTCAATATGTCGTGCGAGACTCTGCTTCCGAAGGCCGGGTTCTTCCGATCTTGTTTCTGCTGCTGCTTTCCATTCCGTTTGAGTGGCTTCGTGTTTCGTGGATTGGCCATCGAAGCGTGTTGACGATTCCGCTGCTGCTGGTCGTCCTTGATATTGCAAAGTCTCCCGAATCCGGACTGCGGCGTTTGCAGAAGTTTCTGCTCCTCGCCCCATGGATTCACGGATTATATATTGCCTATTTGAGCAGCCTGACCTGTGCAGCGCTCTGGGGACCCAATTTCAACATTGGGATCGTGGAGTTAGGGCGCGCCTGGTCGCAGTTTGGTTTTTACGTGATCGTTGGCACCTACCTGACGGAACAGCCTGCCGCAGCAATCGCCAGAACGCTGCTGACGGCGATTCCGCTGGCGATTGCCGGATTCGTGGCCTACTGCTTTTATGTGTTTCGGGCTCAGGGAGACAATTTGATGTCTCAATTGGCCGCAGCAGCCTATTCCGGCAGTTCAAATGCCGTTGCCAACCGCGTTCTGAAGAACGTCGTGAATTTTCAGTTCACAAATAACAGCGCGGCGGAAAAGCTTGAAATCGCGGGCAGTGTGCGGAACGGGATCGCCGCAGCGATGCTTATTCTTCTGATCATGTCGTGGATCTATGCCGCAGCAATTGCTCGCCTGCGACGATCCGTTTGGTATTCTCTGGCTCTCGGCTTCATTACACTTGGTGTACCAATTCTGCTTGTCATCCTGATGAGCCGCAGCAGCTTGATTTCTTTGGCATTGGCCGCCGTGATCTGTGTTGTGATGCATCAGGTTTCATACCGCGGCAAGGCGAGCAACAGTACGGCAACGGCGGCCTTGTTGTTCCTCCTGGTTGGAGGGGGGATCGGCATGTTTGTGCTTGTGCTACCGGAAGAAAATGGAATCGTCTCTCTGAACGTCCAGCGCATGAATGAAATTTCCAAGGACGTGCGGATTGAACACTATCGCGGGGTTTATCAGGCGATTCAGAAACGTCCGCTGTTGGGGTATGGGCTTGGTGCAGAAACGCCTGACGGGCTGGCTGTCCACAACTTGTTTCTTGGCGGTTGGTTTCGCGCAGGAGTGATGGGCCTGTTGTTCAGCGTCCTCTTTTATATCGCGCTGCTGGTCCGGTGGGTCAACGGGTGCCTGTGGCTGATGACATTTTCAGGATCGACAAAAAATCTGCCAAGCCTGGTCCTGCTGCCAGCCCTCATGGTCGAACCACTCAGCCGTGCTCCATTGATCGGCGGGCAGGATGGAAGATATATCCGCGTGGAATGGCTGGCGATCGCTTGCTTTCTGACAATCTTTGAATCGATTCGCAGCCGACAATTCCTGATTGCGGATGATGGTTAGTCACGTTGCCGTTCTTATCCTCCTGGCAAAACACCATGTTGTTCAACGAATCAAAATGGATCGGTGATACTCTCTCATCCATGGATCCACTGGAGCTATCCCCGCTGGTGAATCTGGGCAGCTCCACAGAAACATTTCGTACTAAGATTCAACCACATATTGATCAGAATATTCTGGCACCCTTGCGTTCCCGCAACGTCCAGTTGATCCATTCCGACTTATCAGGCGGAGAAGGGATCGATATCAGCGGCAGCATTTATGACGCCGATGTGATGCGACGCCTGCTGGAACGCCGGCCATGCTCCGTGCTGTGCTCCAACATGTTCGAACATGTGACGGATCGCCCGGCGCTGGCCGATTCACTGACCAGAATGTTGCCTTCGGGTGGGATCCTGATCGTCACTGTGCCACACAGTTTCCCGTATCACCCTGATCCCATTGACAGCTACTTTCGGCCGAGTCCGGACGAGATTCACGCGCTGCTGCCTCAGTTTGACCTGGTCCGCGGAGAGATCGTCGAATGCGGGACGCTGCTTGACAGGTATCGCGGCAGCCGGAGCTTCATGGTATCGCAGATTGTCGGCTCCATCGTGCCATATCCTCCTGGTAAATGGCTTCGCAGTCTGCATCACTGGTGCTGGTTGTTTCGAACATATAAAGTTGCGTGCGTCGTGCTTCGCAAGCGGTAGCGACGACAAGTTGCAGCGGGTCTGAACTGTTTCGGGAAAATGTTCTTTTTCTTGTTCCTTCATCATCGAGTCTGTTTTTCATGCGTCGCGTTCTGCTCTTGTTTGCCGTCCCTGATGGAGCCGGAGCCATGCGCATGATGTTTCATTTCGCGCTGGCGTTTAAGCGGAACGGATATGATGTTTGTCTCGCACATGGTGATTCAACCGCCCAGTCACCTGAGATTTCCGTGGTGGCCCGGGACATGCTGAATCAACTGGCCTCGTCAGGAATAAAGTGCATTCCCTGTGCTGGCTTCAGAATGCGCTCGTCCCGATTGCTGACGAATCAACTCAAGGCGATTGTGGCTGAACAGAACTCACAGGTTCTGATCGGATTCCATCCCCTGGACTTCAAGTACGCATTGTCAATCGCGGGCAAGACGAAACGAGCCTGCGTCCTGTCACTGCAAAACCGTCAGGTCTTCTGGGGGTCGCCCTTTGCTCGGTGGATCAAGGCACAGATCTTTCGCTACCTGCTGCGGCGTTACGCGACACGCGTTGTCTGTACATCGGAAGCCGTGCGGGATCATTTGATTTTGGAATATGGGGCCAATCCGGCACGATGCCGGGTAATCCCCAATGGAATTCCGATTCCAGACAAAGGGCCTGATCACGGTGCAGTGTCCAGACTTCGACAATCTCTCAGCCTGAGCGATGATGACTTCCTGCTGGTCAATACCGGTCGGATTGATATTCAGAAGGGGCAGGATCTGCTGCTGGCAGCTCTGGAATCCGTCAACGCGGCGAATTGGTCTCTGGTGCTCATTGGCGATGTTTCAGAAGGACGCAGCACGCCCGAGCAAAAACAATTTCAGGACAAATTGAAGTCGTTGATCTCAAGGAACAACTGGGAATCTCGTGTTCACTTTGTGGGCTGGCGTGACGATGTCGATGTGTTCCTCGCCGCAGCCGACATTTACATCCATACCGCACGATGGGAGGGTCCATCCGCTCCGCTGGCAGTGATGGAAGCGATGGCGGCGAAATTGCCTGTCATCATGACCGATTGCTGCGGTCGCCCGGATGGGTTTGTCGATGGAGTGCATGGCTACGTAGCCCGGTCAGAAAATGAACACTCAATCTCACAGGCGGTCGTTCAGATGCTGGCCCGCAGTTCCGCTGAACGCAGGGAAATGGGAGTACGCTGCCGGGAAATGGTTGAAGCAAATTATGAAATCGGTCGCATCTCGACCAGGTTTGTGGAAGAAGTCGATTCCGTTCTGGCGTCGTCGTAATCGAATGATCGTCGGCAGAATTCCGGATCCGAACAGAGTGAAAGCAGTACTGGCATGAATCCCAACTTTCTGATCATTGGAGCGGCTCGCAGCGGAACCACCGCGCTGACTCATTTCTTCAAGCAGCACCCGCAGATCTTCATGAGCGAACCCAAAGAGCCGCACTTCATGGCGTTCGCCGACAGGGAAGTCAACTTCAAAGGACCGGGTGATGAATCGCTGATGAATCGAATCACCGTGACGAAGCTGGAAGCCTACCAGCAACTCTTCGCAGCAGCACAGAACAAGGTGGCGATTGGCGAAGGATCGGTCTCGACTCTTTACTATCACGATCAGTCGATCCCCAACATCAAACGCTATGCGCCGGATGCGAAATTGATCGTCATCTTCCGTGACCCGGTGGAACGCGCGTTTTCCAGTTTTATGTATATGACCTCGCGCGGCCTTGAACCGCTGAAGGAATTTGAAGCGGCACTTGACGATGAAGACCGAAGGATCGACGAGAACTGGCATCACATCTGGCATTATGTCCGCATGGGTCACTACGCGCCGCAGATTGCTGCGTTTCAGAAGGCGTTTGACAGGAGTCAGATCCGGTGCTATCTGCTCGAGGATCTGCAGGCGGATCCGCTGCCGTTGTTGAAAGACGTGTTTCAGTTTCTGGGCGTCGATGAGACGTTTCAGCCTGAAACAGAACGCGAAATCAACCGCTCGGGCAAACCGAAGAATCGACTCGTTCAGACGGCCATGGGACTGCTTGGGCGAACGGTGGCTCTGAAACGAGCGATCAAGTCTATCATTCCCGCGCGGATTCGGGAGAAGATTAAAGCTGCCAACCTGGAACATCCGGAAATCACAAAGGCCGCGCGAGCCAGGCTGTCGCGTTTGTATCAGGACGACATCAGCGCGGTCGAGGACTTGCTGGGGAGAAAACTGAGTGCCTGGAAGTAATCGTGCGTCCGTGCATGGCGGCGTCCGTCTGTCCGACATCCTCGCCGATGGAATCGAGCGTCCAGCGTGAATCGTGCTGCATCAAAACTTCAGTCGCGACTCCTTTCGGGCGGTGCTCTGACGATGCTCGCTCGCATCTATATGATGGGCTTGATTCTGCTCATCAATATGGTCGTGGCTAAAACCATGTCGCCTGCCGACTCTGGCACGTTCGTGCTTGGCATCAACATCGTGGTCTTTGTGTGCGTGCTTGCGATGGGCGGTCTTGAGCAAGTGTCGGTAAAACTTGTTGCCGGAGATGCAGGACGAACTTCACGAGTCGCTACGGCTCACCTCCTCCGTCAGTTGTCGGTGGTTTTTGCTGTCTGCCTTGCGGCGGCAGGCATCATTTCGCTGTTCGCACTTCTTGGTCCCGTCGGCAGATGGCTGGCATTTCCAGCAGAACTCACGGGCCTGGTGTTGTGTTGTGCTGCACTTTTGGCCGTGTTGAAAATGCTTTCGGCGTACCTTAGAAGCTTTCACGCAGTCGGTTCCGCATCACTCTTCGACGGCAGGACCGGCGGCGTTGTCAACAATTCGCTCCTGCTGATTGTCATGCTGATCATCCCCGCAGCGAGAACTCAGAATGCTGTCCTGTTTACGGTCCTGGCTGTGAGTCTGGCATTGAGTGTCCCTCTGGCACTGATTCAGCTTCGAAAGGTCTGGAAAGGACTGGTCTTTCAGGATGATGGTGCCCCGTCGATGACGCCCATCAAGCAGTTTCCCTACGCAATGATCTTCGCGTCAGGTGCCCCATTACTGTTAACACAGATTGCTGCGCAGACGGACATTGACGTGTTTTTGTGCGGCGTCTGGTTGTCGAAAGAAGACGTGGCTCTTTACGGAAATGCGAAACGGCTGATCATTCAGACGATTGTGCCGGGGCAGATCCTGAATTTGATGATCAGTTCCTCGATTGCTGAACTTTATGGGAAAGGACAGAAATCGGAACTGGAGCGATTGCTTCGTTCAACAGCAACATTCGCAGCGTTGATCTCCTTTCCCTTGCAGGGGTTGCTGGTGTTCTTCCGTGGCCCGATTCTGGCGATGTTGTTCGACGATTTCTATGTTCAGGCTGGATCAGTCCTGATGATCATGGCCATTGGTGAAGTGATCAATGCCGCATCTGGCAGTTGCGGACTGACTTTAGCGCTCGCTGGAAAGAGCCGGGCGCTTTTGATTGCCAACATTCTCTGTGCAGTCATCCAGTTAGTCGTTGGCACCTGGGCCGTCAGGAATCATGGCATTGTTGGGCTTGCGATCGTCACGGCGGCAATCCGATCAATTCTGTTCATTTCTTTGTGGCTGCTTGCCAGAATCTATGCCGGAGTCTGGACTCACCCGACATTGTCGCCACTGAAGGCTTTCAGATCTCTCAGTTAAAACAATCCAGTTTCAAACGGTCGAAATGCCTCGACCACATCATGACTGCAACTTATTGACGGTTTCAAAATGTTTCGACTTCTTCATGTCAGTGAATTCATCAAAGGCGGCGTCTCGACCTATCTGAACGCGCTCCTGCGTGAACAGTTGAAGGATTCACGTTTCAGCGAGATTCGGATCATTGCCAACCAGCAGCATCGAGAATTCCTTCCGGATGTTCCCGATGAAAATCTGGTGCTTTACGATCACGCTCCGCGATCACTGGCTGGACTGAATCAACTACGCAAAATCGTTCGCAACACAGTGCGGGACTATCGCCCGACGCTGGTGCAGCTCACCAGTACATTTCCCGGCGTCATTGGTCGAGCAAACATGTGGAACCGGCGATGGCTGTCCGCAGGAAAACCGCCCGCAGTCGTCTATTGTGCGCAGGGATGGTCGTTTCTTATGGACACCGGTGCGGTCAAACGCTTTGCCTACCGCAGTATAGAACGACTGCTGTCACGCCAGACGGATCGCATCATTTGCATTTCGAATCACGAACTGGAAGCCGCTGTGCAAGCCGGTATTTCCCGTGACCGATGTGACCTGGTCTATAACGCTTTGCCCAGCACGGCTCCCGCACCGGAATCGGTCAGGATTCCTGATGCCGTCGCAGCGGCCAGAAGTCGGGGCGACCGAGTGTTTCTGTTTGTTGGACGTTATGACAAACAGAAAGGGCTCGACCTGCTGCGACCGGTGTTTGATGGAGTGGCTGACCGTGGCGACATTCTCGTGATGGCTGGCGGAAAAGCCGTTGATGCCGAACCTGTCCAAATGGGTTCGCGGATGTTTGATACCGGTTGGGCAAGTCCGGGACAGGTCGTTTCCCTGCTTGATCTTTGCGACGCGATGCTGGTTCCGTCACGCTGGGAAGGGTTTGGGCTGGTGGCTGCCGAGGCAATGCGCGCTGGCAAGGCGGTCATTTGCAGCAATCGGGGAGGACTTCCCGAAGTTGTTGAACATCAGGTTACCGGCGTCGTTCTGGACTCACTTTCGGCTGACAGTATCTCGCAGGTCCTGAGCAAGCTGACACTTGCCGACCTTGGTGCCCTTGGTGCGGCAGGCGAGAAACGGTTCCACCGTCTTTTCACGTCAGACCGCATGCACGACTTGACAATGAGTGTCTACCATCGGGCACTTGACGGAATAGACGTGTCGATCACCAGAGAATCTGTCGGCTGATCGATCAATTCATTTTGCTTTTTAACGTGCTGAACGATAGCCTTCCGCTGCATTCTGATCGTTCGTAGTTTGCCGACAGCGCCAGTGAGTTGGCACTAAGACACGGTGCTTTCGGTAGGGCGCTATCACGAATCGGCGAATGTGTTTCAACTTTCTAACCTGATCATCAAAAGTCACCCATGAGCGTTGCAACTGCGTCCGAGTCCGCATTACGAGAGCAGATCATCCAGTTGGGCCCATGGCATCAGAAGGTCCAGATCTCTCCGACTCTGTCCACAGCCGCTTTTCTGGATGCACCAAAAGGGCTCTATGAAAAACACGGCCCCGTGGCATTCATCGATGACCACGATGAATTTCATGAGATGATGCAGGCCGTGTACCCGAAAGGCGTGGCGGGGAAAAGTCTCATCGAGGCCGCCTGCAACTGTGGCGCGTATGCGATCTGGTTCAAGCAGATGGGAGGCCAGCGAGCGTTTGGCTTTGATGCTCGGGATCACTGGATCAACCAGGCAAAGTTTCTCAGGCAACATGTGCTGAATGGTGGTGACGAGAGTCTGCGTTTCGAAGTTTCAGACTTGTACGCAGTTCCGTCACTCAACCTTGAACCATCCGACATTGGAATGTTCAAGGGGATTTTCTACCATCTGCCGGACCCGATCGGTGGCTTGAGAATCGTGGCCGATCTGACGAAAGAACTGTTGATCTTCAATACTTCAACTCGCAGCAGCTTCAAGCCGGGGCTGGTGCTCTCGCAGGAAAGCATCACCAACGTCATGAGCGGCATTCACGGCGTTAACTGGTTTCCCTCCAGCCCGGACGTGGCGAAAGCCATTCTGAAGTCGATGGGCTTCAATGATTTCCGTGTCCTCTTCTGGCACAAACGCCCGAGCCTGCGATTCGGCACGGCGCGGGGACTTAAGATCTTTATCAAGAATACAATTATGGGAACAGGTCGGATGGAGTTGCTGGCGGCAAGGACAAAAGGCTTCTTCGATGACTTCGATAAATCCGGATTTCGTCGTGTGTATCGCTGGAACTAGTCCCGAATTCACTCCGAAAACCAGGTTCCCTGCGGCTCTCGAAATCCCAGATCGTTTAACGACAAGCCGCAGGCGACCGCGTTCCCTGCACACGGCATAACGCTAAGCTACGCTTACTTTTCAAAACATGTTGCAGATGAGTCAAGTTTTGGGTTCGATGGTGGGCCGATCGAATGTAGGATGGACATTCATGTCCGTCGCGTGGCCATAAAACATGGTCGAAGCGATGGCTATTTGACCTTGACAGCCGCTCGATAATGCGACCTTGTTTGGTCAATATCTCGGACATGAATGTCCAAGCTACAGGCACACCAATGAGCAAATTCAGCATGATTAAAGATCTTGTCAAACGCACTCTCCTGAAGTTTGGCTACGAACTGCGCAAAAAGCCGGAGATCGGTTTCAATGCGACTTACCTGCGCCGAATCTGCAATCCACGAACGGTCATTGATGTCGGAGTCGCCAACGGCACCATCGCCCTGCACAACGCATTTCCGAAAGCCCGGTTCATTCTGATTGAACCTCTCACAGAGTATAGGGCGTCCATTGAAAAGCTCTGCACGCGATACAACTGTGACGTCCACTACAAAGCCGTGGGGGAAACTCCGGGCACGGTCGAGTTCAACGTTGACCCCGGAAATCTGGAGAAGAGTTCCTTTTCAAACCGCACGACACAGAATGACAGAGAAACGCATCTGGAAAAGAAGCTGGTCGAGGTCACCACGCTGGATACGATCTACCTGCAGAATCCAGATCTCCAACGCCCGATTCTACTGAAGATCGACACGGAGGGACACGAACTTTCAGTGCTGAAAGGATCAACAAAACTCCTGACGTCGGTCGATTTTGTGATTGCTGAATCGTCGATCGCCCGGCGATTTGAAAATGGCTACGAGTTTAAGGATATCATCGCGCTGATGGATCAACATGGCTTTGATGTGTTTTCATTGCTCACGATCGAGTGCCTCGAAGGTGAAGTGAGACAACGCTTCGCCGATGTCGTCTTCCGACGACGTGAGGCCGCTTCGGGCATCTGAGGATGCGGTTCATCGACAGATCATACTCCGCGCGGTCAGATGTGAAGTTTTGTGAGCGGCAAGGCGCTAGCCGCCGGTACTGACCGAATGCACAACCCCGTGGGATAAGCTTCCAGCTTGTCAAGTTTTCGTGGGATAAGCTTCCAGCTTGTCAGGTCTTCCCAAAAAACATCGAGTTTTCATTCCGCGATGGCAAGCTGGAAGCTTACCCCACGTAGAAATCCAGACTCAATCAACAGACCGTAAACGGTAGCGTGATCAGCAACGTCCTGAAAGGCAACGCCGGACAGGGCAGGGGCATCGCGATTCTGGAACCCTTTCCAGGGTTCAAAGACACCATGCATCCTGGCCTTCGGCGGCGTTTGTCGCCGGAGCGTCCTCAACACGTCGCTGTCGCCTGCGGCTTGCCATTAAACGAGTCATTGCCGACAGAAAAATGAATCTTGACGCGGGCTTCCCCCGCAACCCAAAAGGGTCTGTGCATGGATGAAATACCCATCCCACACTCGCCTTCTTTCATCCGCAGTCCGGCCTTGCCATCCGCAGGAAGCATTTCAAGGCCGTTTGCCTGCGGATGGCAGAGCCGAACGGCGGATGAAGGGGCGAACAAAACGGGGACAGGTCCAGAATTGACGTTGGGGGACGTGTGGAACAGAGTGCTTTGCCTTATGCCGAGAATCAGCCGAATTGTTCCTGGTGGAATGGTGTTTCATGTGCTCAATCGGGGCGTGGGCGACAGCGATTGTTGAGTCGCCCGTCGGACTACGAAGCGTTTGAGGACGTTGTGGAGAAGACACTCGAAAAGACTCCCATGCGGATCTTGCAGCGATTGTGTGATGCCAATTCACTGGCACTTTGTCTGATGGCCAGAACATGCTGGGGATTTAGCCGCGTTCATGCAGAGATTTAACCGTGCCAATCTCGTACAGCATGCGGGAGAATGGAAATGGTCCAGTTTATGGCGCCGCGAACGCGGCACGCTGGAGCAACAGAAATGTCTGGTCGCATGGCCGTTGCCTTGTCCTCGCGGCTGGATGAAATACGTCAATGATCCAGAAACAG
>JAYTAK010000388.1:0-1794 GCA_043737515.1 Candidatus Kuenenia sp.
CGGCCTTCAGGCGGGTGACAGAATCATCGGACTCAATGGCCAGACCTACAACGATGTCAGTCAATTCGATCGCGAACTGGCCCAGTTGAACGGCAATACTGACATGCCAATTATTTACGAGCGAAACGGTATCCGCTACACGAAGAATTTTCGGATGTCGCTGCAAGACAATCAACAGTCCCACAGTGGACCTACTTACGAAAACTCGGGGTCGAATCATCAATCCTACAACGCAGGACAAGTGTCACATTCGGTCGCTCGACCAGATTACGGCATGTCCGCCAACAGTGGGTACTCAGGCGGAATGGCACCAAATCAGGGATACATGGGCGGGACTGCGGCGTACGGAAATAATTCCTATCCGGGGCAAGCCTTGTACGCTGGATCAGTTCATGCTCAGCAGCGCGTCAGTGGACATCATCATGGCGGACGCCGTCACAGACGTTGCGGTCGATAAATGCCGGTCGATCTCATCCACAGGCAACTGAGTATGTTGTCGGTTGGAGAGTCAACAGGTAAGCCGACGTGATAAAATCCTTTGGGTTTGCCGCGTCGGCTCTTTTCGACGGAGTTGTGAAGGAAAATTGCCGCGAAATCAGGGAACGTGCGGAACAGGAATTAAGCGATTTCGTTGATAACATGCAGCCCTTGGTTCGTGGCGGAACTTATTGTTGATCAAACGGGGGAGACGATCCTATGAAACCCGAAATAAATACCAAACTTGCGACATCTCCAATGGCTGTGTCGGTCACGGAGTCAGCCGACTGGACCGAGCATGAGCATGTCTCGGAGCATGTGCAACTCGAAGCGCAGAAACTGGTCGATCTCGTCGGCAGTTCGGAACTCGCCAGGAATGCGATCAATGTTGCCGATCAGCGTCTGGCTGCAATGCCCTCGGACGATGCTACACCGGCTTCGCCGCCAGCGGTCAAGCAGGAGGATTCTTTTAAGAAGGTTTTGGAAGACTTTGAAACGTCGCTCGAACGTCCGGTCGTATCGGGCGAGTTGACTGACTGGGTGACCGCTGCAATTCGCACGCATCAACAGCTTGGAGTTCTGTTACGAGAGGACGTGCAACTCGCACATGCCGACTTGTACGCGACGATCTTGCGGGAGGATACAGATCTTTCGAGCCGAGTTGCCGAGTTGCGGGCTACCGATGAACAACTTCTTCATATCGAATTCGACAAAATCGGACTTATTCTCAGTCAACTCAACGACCGCGCTCAGGCATCCGCTCAGGACGAAGAGAAGGCAGACATTTTGCGGGTGGAAGTGGTCCGGCAGGGCTTGGCATTCGTCATTGGTGCGCGGACCCAGGAAACGGCGATCACGACTTGGTTCAGCGAGGCATTCAATCGAGATTGCGGCTCCGGCGATTAACATCTGGCGGCAGTTGGCAGAGGCTCGTTTAACCTCGTGCCCAGCGGGCCGCGCGAGCTGCGTGGATTCCGACGCGCGGGGCGTTGCCCACGCGGTTAAACGAATGTGCCATTCTCAACCACACGCTTAAAGGAACCTGAACATGAACGCAGGATTGGAACAAACTACGTCTGTCTGGATGCAGTCGGGCGAGATCGTTGTTGATACTGCGCTGACTGCGGACATCACGACAGATGTCTGCGTGGTCGGTGCGGGGATTGCAGGATTGACCACCGCCTACCTGCTACTTAAAGAGGGAAAGTCAGTCGTCATTCTGGACGACGGACCGGTCGGAGGCGGACAAACAGAGCGGACAACGGCACATCTGTCGAACGCCATCGACGATCGATACACCGAAATCGAAAGTTGGCA
>JAYTAK010000389.1:0-9806 GCA_043737515.1 Candidatus Kuenenia sp.
CAGGAACACCGGGTACACCATCGCCCCTGTGACTTTTCCCTTCAGCTCTTCCTGGTGATCATTGAACGCCGCGATGCGGGCGAGCACGTCTTCCAGAAATCCGCCTTCTTCGCCGGCTTTCACCATGCTGACGGTGAGAAAGTTAAAAGTCTTCGGATGCTTTCGCATCGCCTCATTCAATCGCGTGCCGTCGGCGACCTGTTCGCGAACGTCCAGAATGACAGACTTCAGATTTGCATTTGACGACTGATCCTCCAGCAGTTGCAGTGACCGCAGGAGCGGGACTCCGGATTTCAGCAGATCCGACATCTGGTTGTAGAAAACCGTGAGGTATTTTGCGGAAACTCGCCGAGACCCCGTGCTGGCCTGTTGCTTTGACTGCTCCGTCAACGCGACCGAAATCGGGAACAGACTCTTCGCCGCCAGACCCGCCAGCGCATCTTTCTCGCTGGCCGCTGTCAGCGTCCCCGAGACCTGCTTGCCGGTCATTTCTTTAGCTAAGTATTTGAAATCAGGCATAAAAATTCAGTGAGAGCAGAGGCATGGTCGGCCAGTGATTGACGATGCGTAATCTGTAGGGTGTGACAAGCAACGCGCAGGCACACCGAATCACAGACATCAGCCAATGATATCGCCTCGGGTAATTCGAACAACTTCATCCAGACTGGTCATCCCTGCCAGCACTTGTTCCCATCCGCTCGAACGCAGCGTCGTCATCCCGGCGGACAGTGCATAATCCCGGATTTCAACACTGCTGCGACTTTCCGCGCACATCCGCTGGATCATGGGGTCAGTTTTCAACAATTCAAACACACCAATTCGCCCCGCGTATCCGGTGTCGCGACATTCACGGCAACCGCGCGGCTCAAAAATTGTCTCCGGCAGCGGTCGGGGAAAGTCCACCGGGATTTCAAGTTTCTCAACGGGCGTTGCGACCTTGCAGTGTACACACAGTCTGCGCACCAGTCGCTGAGCCAGAATGCCTTCCACGGTGCTGGCAACCAGATACGGTTCGACGCCCATGTCAATGAGCCGCGTAAAGGTGCTGGGAGCGTCATTTGTATGCAGAGTGCTGAACACAAGGTGCCCGGTGAGTGATGCCTGAATGGCCGCTTGAGCCGTTTCACCGTCTCGTATTTCCCCGATGAGCACCACGTCCGGGTCATGCCGCAGAATGCTTCGCAATGCGCCCGCAAACGTCAGCCCGATGCGGCTATGGACCTGAATCTGGCTGATGCCGTCCATCTGATATTCGACCGGGTCTTCGACTGTAATAATCTTGATCGATGGATCTTTGATCTCGTTCAGCGCGCTGTAGAGTGTCGTGGATTTACCGCTGCCGGTCGGACCGGTGACCAGAATAATCCCATGCGGCAGTTCCAGCAGTTTTCGAAAAATCCCCGTCACTGTCGGCGGCATGCCGACGGCCTTCAGGTCAAACTTCATACGTGCTTTGTCAAGCAAACGCATGACGACACCTTCGCCGTGCATCATCGGAATGATCGACACACGCACATCGACTTCGCGACCGGAGACGCGCAGTTTGATGCGTCCGTCCTGAGGCAACCGCTTTTCAGCGATGTTCAGATGCGACATGATCTTCAGACGAGTCACAATGGCCGAATAGAATTGAGCAATCTCCGGGGGCGTCGGCTGGACCCGCAACATGCCATCGAGTCGATATCGAACGCGCATGCCGTGTTCCTGCGGTTCAATATGCACATCACTGGTCTGCAGCTTGACGGCTTCCATCAGCAATTCGTTGACCAGCTTGATGACCGAAGGTGCCTGTGCGCCTTCAGCGAGTTCGCCGAAGTCTTCGTTGATCTCTTCGAGAAGTTCGATGCCTTCTTCGCTGCGGCGGCGAACCAGTTCGTTGATTGTGTCACCACCCACGCCGAGCAGTTCATGGATGCGGCTGTCGAGTTCTCCGCTGCGGGTCAGCACCGGCGACAGCTTAAAGCCGCTCACCGTGCTCAGTTCATCCAGTCCTTCCAGGTTCAAAGGATCAGATGTCGCAATGACGACGTGTCCGTTTTCGCGGTACAGGGGCAGCAGAGAATGGCGATAGATCGAAGAGGTCGGGAACTTTGCGAGCAGTTCAACATCGACTTCAATGTCTTTCAGATCGATGTACTGCATGCCAAATTCATCGGAAAGCTTGCGAAGAATGGCGTCTTCTGTAATGGCTCCCAGTTTCACCAGCGATTGATCAATGCGCATGCTGCCCTGCGCCTCGCGAGCTTTTGCAAGCTGCTCACGAGTGACCAGTCCGTCGTTGACAAGAAGTTGACCAAGTTCCATTGCTGTGCTTTATAAAGAAAACTCTTGCGATTGCGCCTGGCGGCAGACAGGATTGATTTCCACTGCTTCAGACGGCCTGTTGCTCAATTCTCCACGAGGATTTGAGTGAGACCTTTTCTTGTAGCCGAAGTCGTAAGACTTCGGTTTGAATTAGGGTCCGCCTCCGAATTCCCACGAATCCGGCTACACGTCATTCCGACCCGCGTGCGGTATAGTTTGAATTCAATGTGGGCCAGGCTTGCAGCCTGGCATTGACTGACGAAATCACCGTGTTTCCTGAAGGCAATGACAAGCTGGAAGCTTATCCCACATAAATCAACAGACCGCTAACGACCGCCGCGTCCACCGCGACCGCCGCCAAACGGTGACGTTGCACCCCCGGCACCACCACCTCCAAATGGATTTCCACCTCCGGCCCCACCAAACGGATTTCCACCGCCAAACGGATTGCCTCCAGCACCAAACGGGTTGCCTCCAGCACCAAACGGCGATGTTCCACCTCCAAATGGATTGCCACCGGTGTTGCCACCCCGCCCGCCAAACGGATTGGTTGGTGTCTGATTGGAAGTGTTACTGCTGTCGGGCCTTGGTGTATTGTCGCTTGTTGAATTACTCGTAGTCTTCGTCGTGCTGGAAGTCACGCGAGGAAACATGGCAGACAATGAAGTTTGTACCATTGTCGCGTCAGAATGAATCAGTTGCACATAACGCACAGTGCGATTTGCGGACTTCGCTGCTGCATCTCGTTCTTTGACAGCCGTTTCAACCTTGGTGAACAACGCCTCGCTGGATGAAATCACCAGAGTGCTGGTCTGACGATCTACGCCAATTGTCATTTGGACGCCATTCGGTTCTTTCTTATTACCACCGCCACCGCCGCCGCCCATCAGTGCGGCCAGTGGATTGTTCTGCTGCTGTTGTCCCCCGGCTGGTTCCAAAAACGGCTTAAACACTTCTTTGACCATCGTGGCCATGTCGTCGATGTCGGCATATTCCACCACAATTTGTCGTGGCTGCATGTCACGAAGTGACTCGGGGATTTCATTCGAATCAAGAACCTCGAGCAGTTTCTCTGCCTCATCGACCAGCGACTGAGGACCGGTCACCAGCAATGAGTTCGATCGCGCATCAGGAATGATTCGCAGCGTCTGTGGGTTCTGACCAATGCCGCTCAGGCCCGTCATATTGGAAACCGAATCCGTGATCGGTCGAAACACGGAACCGAAACTGAACCCGGTGCTGGCGGCCGTGTTTGTTACGCTGCTGCTCGGAATCAATTGTTCGAGCAACGCGGCCGCCTCGGTGGCATCAGAAGCCTGCAGATAAAATACTGTCCAGCGGGTGCGATAGGGAATGGACTGCTGCAGAAAATCCATCGTGCCCTCCAGGCGATCGAGCGCATCTTCGTCTTCGTAAATCAACAGCAACTCATCACCATCGACAACGATTCTGATACCGTCAAAAGGACTTTGGTCTTCGCCTGTCGCACCAGACTGTGATGCGGCTCCGGGTTTCTCGTCCCCGGTTGTTTCATCCTGACGTCGCACGGCCACGTATCCGGACTGCTTACGAATTCCGGAGCGCTTCGTGGACTGTGTTGTCGCAGGAACTTCGGCTGGCACAGCCTCAGGCGGCGCGATCACTTCCGGCGACTTCCGGGACGGTGTTCGCAGATCCCGAATGGGCCCTTTTTTCGCGGGTGTCAGGATCCGAATGGGCGTCGATTCGTTTCGATTCCATTCACCCTGGAGATACTCCATGAATTCGTCAGGATCACGGCCTCGCAATGAATAGCGTCGGATGTTACCGCCTTCACCCTGAGGCCGAACGCCTGTCCCGTCTTCTCCCAGATCCTTCAGGACCTGCTTAATCTGATCGACCTGAGTCGCGGTACCTTTCACGATGATGCGGTTACCGTACAGATCGGTTTCGACAGTTGGAGCAGCCGTGCCTTCCGAAACAAACAAGTTCCGCAATGTGGCGGCGGCTGTCAGTGGATCCATTTTCACCAAAGGAATCACGGCCACCGAACCCGCTGCTCCTGAACCGGCAGCAAACGCTTCCACCCATTCTGCCACCTGTTGATGCTGCTTCGCGGTGCCGAAGATATGTATCGTGCCCGCTTCGTTGTCTTCGTTCACGACCACGCCGGGCATCATCGCGTTGATGCTGAGCGCCGCCTGATCCGCACGACCGCTGACCTTGTAAACTCGCAGATAGGGTCCGGACGACTCTGCCATAAAGCGTTTCGCACTCTCCGGCAGTTCCGAAATATCGATCGCCTTGATGATTTCAGCAACTAATGCGTGATCGGCCTCCGAACCCGTCACGAACAGGCTGTTCGAGCGAGCATCCGACATGACCTTCAGCGTTGACGATTGAGCCGGAGGTGTCGGCTGCGGCCCGCGGTCTCGACCGCTGGCTGCACTGACGTTTGGAACGGCGGCAGCTCCCTGTCGCATCCCGAATTGTGCCAGCAACATGTATTCCGCCTCTTCGGCCGCAATGTTTGTCAGAGGATAAGGTTTAAACAGCAGATCCTTTCCCACATTCTTCATCGCTGTGTCGAGAAATGCGTTGATCTTTCTCAGGTTCGACCCGGTATCGGAGATGAACATGATTCCGGATTGTGTCAATGCCGTCATTTTGGCCAGTGGCCCTGTGAGCGATTCAACTTCCTGTGCCATGACACCGACGTCCACTCCCTTGAGCAGAATCTGCGCACGCACGAGTTCGTTCTCGCCGATCTTGTAGTGACCGCTGTCGTCTTTTGCCATCAGTTCTTCAACTGTTACGTCCGGCACAAGGATGTTCGGAATGCCGTCTTTGATGTTGACGCAAACCAGAAAGCCGTCTTTGCGAACCAGTGCAAATCCCTTGCGCTGCAGATAGCCGTTCAGGATATCCAGTGTCTGATCGACGTTGTATTCATGCCTGTCGATGTGGCTGAATGTGCCATTCGGTATCTGAGCCATATCCAGCGTGTAGCCGGTACTTACGGCGAAGTCCTGCAGCACCTGTTCCCAGGGCGAATATCGAAAATTGAATGTGAATTTTTCAACCAGTTGATCCGACTCCGCAGCGTCCGCTGCACTCCCGAAACTGGACACCACCTGTGCGCCCGGCGGCGGCGTATCGGGATTCGCACCTGGCGCCATTGGTGCTGTGCCCGGAGTTGCGGCATCGGTGATCACTGTGGCGGGACTTTCAGCAGTCGCGACGCCAGCGTTGAGCGATGTCCACATGGTCTTTTGCTCGGCGTTCAGCACGGCAAGGAACTGCGTTTCCCATTCCTTATTGAATTCAGCATTCTGTTCTTCTGTCGCACCGAAACCAAGTTTGGTTGCCGCGTCGGAACGAGCCTTGTTCAGTTCGGCCAACTGTGTCTTCTGTTCATCGGTCATGGAAAAGTCCGCCGCGATTCTCCCGTCCATCAAAGCGCGGTAGCCGGCTTGAGCAACGTAAATTGATCGCAGCATTTTCAATTGCCGACTGTCCAGCAGATTCAGGGACTGCAAGCCGACATCCGCGTTCGCCTTAACCACCGCGAGTTTCATCTCGTCACGGATCGCCGTCTGCTCTTCCAGAGTCTTTCCCTTCATCCTGTCGAGGTACGGCTGGAAGAATTCCTTCGATAGCGAGCCGGATTTAGCGGCCTCTTCGATTTTTTGGCTCTGAGTCTCAGTCAGCCCCAACTGCGTGCGGATATCTTCGCGACGCAACAGGTCCAGTTCTGTGCCGACGTTTGCCTGACCGAACGCCACCGCTGCCATTGACAGGAATGCACTGCAAAAAGCAGTCAGCGGCAGCGATCGAAACGTCTTGGAACAAATGTTCATTTTGACTTCCTGCAAATTCACGAGATCTGGCAGGCAACCGACCTCGCAATGGAATACTGTTAGTGTGTTCAGTGTATCGTGTCAGAAAATAACGTCATTCACCAACCGGTTTGATATTGTTCCTGACCTTGCAGTTGAATCCCGTTTTCCGTCGGTCGATTCGCTGAAAAGCCCAAAATATCGGAAGATTACGAAGAGGGTGACGATTACAACAGGCAGCGGGCAATCGAAACCGAACGGATGGAGTTCGCCGATTTAACCGGGTCAATCATCTGTTCACAGCTTCAAACCCTGCGGAAGGTTGAAAGAGTCTGGAAAAATGCAAAACAAATCGAATCGCGGGTATCGTTGGCGGGGTTTACGATCCAGACTGCGAAAATGCGTACTCGATCGTGCGTTCTCAAATGGGACGCACTTGGATGAGTCGCAGCGGTGCCAACACTAGATTTAGAGATACAAGATGAAACTTTCCCGAATTTTTCTGAACGCCGCTATCACTGGATTCCTGTTGGGAACCTTGGTTTGCGATTCACACGCTCAGGATCGAGGTGGTCGTGGCGGTGATCGCGGTGATCGTGGCGGTAGAGGATTCGGTGGCGATTCTGGCGGTGGCCCTCCTGGTGGCTTTGACGGAGGCGGTTTTGGCGGTGGACAGCCAAGTGGCGGGCCTCCCGGCGGTTTTGGTGGCGCTCCCAGCGGTTTTGGCGGACCTCCCGGATTCGGTGGGCCTCCCGGTGGTTTTGGTGGGCCTCCCGGTGGCAGTCGCTCCATGCTGGACAGTAACAACAACGGCAAGATCGATCAGGACGAAATTGATCGGATGCCTTCTTTCGTCCGGGACATGATGAAATCACGCGGCATCGAACTCAAACCTGGAATGAGCGTCGATGATATGCGAAATTCCTTCCGATCTGGTTTCAGTGGTGGGGACAATAATGGCGGCCCGAACAACTCGAACAATGGCGGCAATAACAATTCCAATACGGCGAACGTCAAGCCGGTACTCAAGCCGTACAAGATGAAGGAAAAGCCTTCATTGATCGAAGCTTTGCCACCGGCGTATTCTGAAGTCGATACAGATTTTGACGGTCAACTTGGTCTGAACGAATGGATGCTGGCGCGGCGAGTTGCGTTGGAACAATTCGATGAGTTTGACACGGACCACGACGGCTTCCTGATTCCTGAGGAACTCAAGGCTGCCGAGGCTGCTGCCACCGATACGAATGTTGCCATGTCGGTGCGTGCCGAGAAGCTGCAGATTGTCAGTGCGAAGACGACGGCTCGCCCAGGTCGTCAGGCCGGTGGAAACGACAACAGTCAGGATCAGAACAACGGTGGTTCCAATCGTTGGGGCGGTGGCGGGGGCGACGTGGTCGAACAAGCCAAATCATATTTTCCTAGACTGGATACAAATCAGGACGGAACCATTGATACCGAAGAGTTTCAGCAAAGCCGCCGCACTCGCGGAATGTTCGAACAAGCTGGCATCCCGCCACAGAATATGACTCTGGAACAGTTCACCAAGAACATGCAAAAGGCCACTGAGGCGACACAGTCGAACGGCGGACGGTAGCAGCGTGGGGTAAGCTTCCAGCTTGCCATCGCTGAATGAAGACTCCATACTTTTGGGAAAACGTGACAAGCTGGAAGCTTATCCCACCTTACAAATTGAGCGGCTCCATGTTGAATCATCCCATGCGACATCTGCTCATTTTCTCAGCTCTGCTGGCCGCATTTTGTGGGGGCAGTCTGAACGCATCAGCACAGGATTCTGCCGTCGAGGCACTTCCACACAGGTTCCTCTACGTCGCCGCACCGGGCATTCGGAATTATCTGGAATACGGTGGCCACGGTCTCGTCGTTTTTGACATGAACAACTGTCACAAGTTCGTCAAACGCATCCCGACGGGCGGACTTGGAAGCGACGGCAAGCCACTCAACGTCAAAGGCGTCTGCGCCAGCGCCACCACGGGGAAGTTGTATATCTCGACGATTGAAACACTCCAGTGCATTGATCTGAAAACAAATTCACTGCTGTGGGAAAAGGCTCTCGACGGCGGCGGCGATCGGATGTCAATCGCTCCTGACGGCAGTGTGCTGTACGTGCCGTCTTTCGAAAAAGCACACTGGAACGTCGTGAACGGTGACACCGGCGATGTGATTGCAAAAATCACCCCGGACTCAGGTGCCCACAATACGGTTTACGGGCTCGATGGAAAGTGGTGCTATCTCGCCGGTCTGCGTTCACCATTGCTGACGATCGCCGACACATCGACGCACACTGCCTCACGCACCGTTGGCCCGTTCAGCAGTTCAATCCGTCCGTTCACCATCAACGGACGACAGACTCTGTGTTTCGTTACGATCAACGAGTTGCTGGGATTCGAAGTCGGAGACATCGTCACGGGGAAAAAACTTCATCGCGTTGAAGTCACTGGTTTTCAGCCGGGGCCAGTCAAACGTCACGGGTGCCCGAGTCACGGGATTGGCCTGACACCGGACGAAAAGGAACTCTGGGTCACGGACGGCCACAATCAGCATCTGCATATCTTCGATGCCACAGTCATGCCACCGACTCAGATGACCAGCATCAAAGTACGAGACGAACCGGGCTGGATTACGTTTTCCATCGACGGCCAGTATGCGTATCCATCCACGGGAGATGTGATTGACGCGGCCTCAAAGCAGATCGTCACCTGGCTCACTGACGAAACAGGTGCAGCGGTGATGAGCGAGAAAATGGTCGAAGTGCAGTTCGAGAACGACAGAATCGTCCGCACCGGCGATCAATTCGGCATTGGGCGTGTGCTGACTGCGGACGGCATCCCGAAAAGCAAGACGGCTCCCTGACTCGCTGAATTACCTGCCGCAATCGCCCCGACATCGGACATTTTTCTGGCATCCGCACCCGTTGACTCGTGCTGCGGATCGTAGCCGCTAGAATGGGGTCAGCGTTAGAGCCGTCGTAAGAATAAACCTCAGATTTGGAACCGTCGAATGATCACTGTTGGTATGAATTATCATGTACTCCCCGGCAAGCAGTCAGACTTTGAAGAGAAGTTTGCCGGAGTCATCGACGCCCTGAAGGCCGCTCCGGGGCACACAAGTTCGACGCTTTGGAAAGACGTGAGTGACGATGCGTCGTACCTGATCACCAGTGAGTGGTCCGACGAAACGGCATTCCAGGAATTTATTCGCAGCGACGCATTTCGAGCCGTCACGAACTGGGGCAAGGAACAGATCCTCTCCGGTCGGCCTCAACACAAAGTTTACAAGCACTGAGAAGCTGTTGACGACATCAGGCGTCAGGATAACAAATCTCTGGTGGTCGATTTAGTGTGGATTTCTACGTGGGGTAAGCTTCCAGCTTGCCAACGCGGAATGAAAGCTCAACGGTTTTTGGAAAACTTGACAAGCTGGAAGCTTATCCCGCCTTAAATCAACAGACACCTAGCTGCGGGTTGTGCTTTTGGTCAGCACCGGCGGCTAGCGCCTTGCCGCTCACAAAACCTCAAATCTGACCGCGCGGAGTATGAACTCCGAGAAGAACCAAACTTTTCAACAGAAAGCAGCCCTGCATCATGCCGGACTTCAACAAACATCGCGTACAGAAAAACGACAAGGTTCAACTCCGCAAAACAGAAACGGACGGCAAGAAGTTTG
>JAYTAK010000390.1:0-4245 GCA_043737515.1 Candidatus Kuenenia sp.
CAGATAAACACAAATTCACACAGATATAAGTCAACTGTCAATCTGTGTTCATCCGCGTCCATCTGTGGTTCAAACGGTCATTCTCGATATGACGTGAACGGTACAAGAAATCGAATGACGTGATTTTCCCGATTACGTCGATAAATTCCAGAACTTCACCACCGGCAGTTTTGCATCCGTCCTCAGCGAAGCCCGCAAGTACCGTTTATCTTGGATCGTCGCGCACCAATATCTGACTCAACTGGACGAGCCTCGGCAGTTGAAGACCTTTTCTTGACAGCACGTTTTATGGGGATCGCCATCAGAGCGTTTGGACAGGGTTCTATTGCGCGGGGCGCTGAAAACGGTGTTTGTCCCGTCAGGGACACCCGAGAATAGCCCACCGTTTCAACGGTGGGTCTGCGACTGGCTTGATTTCGAAAGTCCCGTCAGGGACGAAAGATGTCTTTCGTCCCTGACGGGACTCTCGGACGCCTGGGTTCTTAACCCACCGTTGAAACGGTGGGCTATTTTCAGTCGTCCCTGACGGGACGAATCCCAGGCGACAAATGGATTCCCTGGCTGTCCCGTCCAACCGCTGTCTCGCTCTGCCGACCATCCGCAACAATTCCCCCGGGAACCGAATGACTTGGGCAATCTCCACTTTTCAACTCCCCCAGGACGAGCCCACCTCCGACGCCGTCTTCGGCAACGTCGGCTCCATCATCACCTTCCAGGTCGGCAGCGACGACGCAGAACTCCTCGCCGAACAACTCAGCAAACACCCCGGCCAAATCACCCCGTAAAACCTCACCGGCCTCCTCAAAATACACCGCCTGCGTCCGCCTGCTCATTGACGGCATGCCGAGTAACCCGTTTTCCATGCAAACGCTTCCGCCACCGACAAATGCAATTGATTCGCAAAGCGCGACGATCATCAAGCGTGTCACAAGTCTCCGCTTCGGCAACCCGGCCCGGCTCGCAGATGCGACAGCATGAATTCCGGTACGTGTCGCCCGTCGTCCATCGCCCGGCATACATGCAGACTGGTGATGAACTTAATTGGAAATCCTTGAGACGAAAGGATGCGTATTGACTGTCCGTCTCGTCCAAAACGTATGGAAAAGATCTCCAATGAGTGTCGCACGGAAACGCACAAGGGTACACTTATTCGCGAGCCCGTGTTACATTATCAATGTCGGTCTGAGCATTTGTACTCCGACGCTCGGCATGTTGATCTCTGGAGAAAAACGATGCTTCTTTTTGTCCTCACTGCGGTTGTATTAATTACCGATGAGATTTCGTTCGTGGATCTGAGCGAACGGCAAATTGTTCAGCTTGTCACCAAACGTGACGAGTCATTTTTTCGTGCGGTCAAAGGCGTTGAGAACGGCAAACTCAAGGTCATGGATATCAGTACGTTGGAAGAACAGACGTTTGAAAAATCGCAACTGAAAGCGATTCGCACTACCCTTACCGATCGAAATATTGCTGAAGGCGTCGGAGTTGGTTCCTGGCTGGCTTGGCAACTGATGCCGATTTTTGAGGGTGCCGCCAAACGGCAGACCGTGGCTTCAATTCAACAAGCGGCCGTCTATGTGACTGCGAACCGTTACTCCGGTCTCATGGTGGGCGACCAAGTCGATGTCTTCAGACTTGGGGAACCAATCAAAGACCCGAATACTGGGGAAGTGCTCGAAACTCCGGAACAGAAGATCGCGAAACTCGAAGTCATGAGTTTTTCAGAAAAACTGGTGACTTGTCGACCTACGGGTGAATTCGTGATTCAGTTGCAGGTCGGCGACGTAATCCGGCCAGTTCAACCTCGGACAAGTGTTGCTGTATTGCCTTTCATGAACGGCGGAGGCGAACCCGTTCAATCTGGAGTCGAAATCTCGGACGCCATGACAAACGCAATGGCAAATCTTGGCGTCCCAACTCTGGAACGGGCTCGAACCGTTGAAATTCTTGGTGAACAACTCCGACAATTGTCTCCAGTGTACGACGGAGGTGATGCATCGCGAGTTGGGAAACTGCTGGGAGCAGCGACGCTTGTCACAGGACGACTCATTGAGAATACGGAGAACAAGCGAATGTCCAAGCTGTCGCTTCGGTTGCTTGACGTGCGTACTGGAACAATCCTGAAAAGTGTCGAACTCGAGCTCACTTCAAGCAAACTCAAATTGTCTCGTGTGAGTTTGTTCAACCTGCCGAACATGCCGTCAGCATCCACCGCAGCTTCAGTTGCCGGGAAAACTCGTGTTGAGGAAAACTCTCTGGGCATGAAGTTTGTCTTGCTTCCAGCAGGGGAATTTATCATGGGTAGTCCAGAGTCCGAGCGTGAACCTAGACCTGAGGAGACTCAACACTCAGTAACGCTCACGCTCCCCTTCCAGTTGGGAATGCACGAAGTGACACAGGCACAATATGAATCGGTGATGGGAGCAAATCCCAGCAACTTTACAGGGCCCAACAACCCTGTCGAGCAGGTCAGTTGGGACGACGCAATGGAGTTCTGCCGCCGACTTTCGGAACTGCCGAAGGAGGCTGCAGCTGGATACAAATATCGGTTGCCAACGGAAGCAGAATGGGAGTACGCATGCAGGGCAGGGGCGGTGACCGCGTACAGTTTTGGGAACGACGCATCGAACCTCAGTGAATACGCATGGTTCGAAAGAAACTCCCGTGGGACAACTCACCAGGTGGGACAAAAGAAGGCGAATAGTTGGGGATTGTACGACATGCACGGAAATGTCTGGGAGTGGTGTCTCGATTGGAAAGGCAATGTGCCGAGTGGCGCGGTGACCGATCCGCAAGGACCGCCTTCGGGAACTGAACGCAGTGATCGAGGCGGCAGTTGGAGTGACTCGCCGATATACCTGCGATCAGCGATTCGTGGTTACATACCACCCGATGCCCGCGTCCATAGCCTTGGCTTTCGAGTACTTCGCTAACGGCACGGTCTGGCAATGTTCAACTGGCTAAATCCGTCTTTCGCTCTAAACAAATTTCTGAATTCTGCTCAACTTCATAATTGCATGAAGCCACGCATTGTGGTCGCAATCGTTACCCGTTGTGCGTCAAAGATTGAATCTGCATTTGTCCACGGAATGTACAAAGCAAAAAATTTAAACTGGTGATCCACTAAATTGATTCCCCAACGATTACAGTTCGTTCGTTGCAGATTGTGTCTCTGTGTGAGGTCAAATGTGTCAAAGCTCGCCGTAATCGTCCTTGGGCACAGCCGATCGGGGAAGAGTAAAACTTGGAACACGCTGTTCGGACGGACGGTTCGCACGGGTACCGAGATTCGAGAACTAGAGCTGACGTCGGAACTCACAATTCCGGTATTCGTCGTGAGTGGCTCACCGGAGGAACGCCGACTGTACGTCGGTGACATCATTAACGAAGCGAACCCGCGAATCGTGCTGTGTTCACTCCAGTATACAGAAGGGGGTCGGGAATCGATCCAGTTCTTCATCGACAATGGATATCGGTTGTTCGTCCAGTGGCTCAACCCTGGCCATTCTGATGAAGCGGTCTTGCCAGACTCACTGGGGTTCCTACCGTTTCTGCTTTACCACGGAGCTGTCGTGAGCATCCGGGATGGTCAGAGTGAACCAAACCTGCGCGTGCGAGAGATTCGCGATTACCTGTTTGGCTGGGCATACTTTCGGCGGCTGGGGTCGTAGAAAATCCGCCAATCATTCCGTTCCTGTTCGGAACAACCGCCATTCCGTCATTTCGTACTTCCCAAATGAAAATGATCCCAGCTGGGATCGGCAGTCCTTTCCGGAAGGCTTCATGACTTCTGTGTTTCCCCCATGAGTCGATGGTACGTTTCCTGGGCTGCGACGCTGATCAGCAGCAGGTCGCGGGCTCGGAAGCTCTGGGTGGATTTCCACTCGTTGCCGTCGCGGTAGTGACGCTGGACAGTGCAGGAGTGTGTGGTGAAGTGCTCACCGTTCTTTCCTTGATGCGGGTGAAACGGGTGCGATCTGTCCAGTCCGTCGAAAGCGGCGGGATTCTGAGTTTTGTTTTGATGCTGTGGCTGGAGTTGAAGATTTGAATTCCTGAGCGAATTGTTTGCTGAACCGCATCCAGTGTTCCCCATCCGGCTTCATGCCGGTGGAAACCCGGTTTGCCAACTACCAAACGAACCGCCCCACTGTTTTTCCGGCCCCCAACTGGCTTCATGCCAGTGGATGCCAGGTTTGAAAACTTCGCGGATCTGTTGCCCGTGCCTCGGCCACAGGACCGGCCATA
>JAYTAK010000391.1:0-9791 GCA_043737515.1 Candidatus Kuenenia sp.
CAACTTGATGAAACACAGTTGCAGCAAGCCGGGCAGAAAGCTCAGGAGGCTGCGGGCCATCTCAATCGCGCCGCGCAGTTGGCTCAGCAGGCCGCACAGGGACATCGCGATCCGAACGCACTGATTCCGACGGAAGTCGGTGAAAGCGTCAGCGATGCGCTGCAAAGTTTGCAGAAAGCATCAGAAATGATCGACCAGGAAGCGGCTCAACGGGCCGCTGCGGAGCAGGCCGCAAGCCAGGCGGCGGCACAAGCGGCTGCCCAGCAGTCGCCGGATGGTCAGGCCGGTCAGCCAGGCGAAGCGGGGCAACCCGGTGAATCGAACCAGCCCGGTGAATCGAACGAGCCCGGTCAGCCGGGTGCGGAAGGTCAGGCGGGTGAAGCGGGACCACCGGGTGAAGAAGGGCCGCAGCCTGGCAAACCGGGTGCAGGTCAGCCCGGCGAAGGCGAGCCGGGACAGGGTCAACAGGGACAGTCGGGTAAAGGTCAGCCGCCAGGGCAACCGGGTGCTGCAAAATCCGGCGGAAGCAAAGGCCAGGGGAATTCATCAGCTCAGCAAATGGCACGCGCTGCGAAGTCATTGAAAGACGCAGCCCGCAGTGCATTGCCGAATCAGTTTTCACCAGGGCAGCTCAGCTCCGAGCCGAGCAGTGCCGCAGGCGAACCAAAAGGTGATGGGAACGTTGCTGAATTTGATGGCCAGGACCCCAACGGCACACGGCGGAAAGGGACTGGCCGCATGTGGGGCCGGTTGCAGGATGATCTGGATGCTGACGTTAGTGACGGCGGCAAAGAAGTCATGGACAATGAATACTCCGAACTCATCCGCCGCTACCGCCGCGACCTCGCCCGCAACGGCCAGGCATCAGACAAAAAATCGGATGCCGGAAAACCGTGAGCTAGTGCTCTGTCAACACTAAGTTTTGGGGTAGCCACGCTCGCCAGAGCGTGGGTTTTGGCGAGAAAACTCCCCACGTTCTGGCGAACGTGGCTACGATTATTGCCCCAAAATCAAGGTTTGGCAGAGCACCAGGTACAGCCATCCAGTTTCTGACGCAGTGCATAGACGACTCAGGACAATCTACTTCACCTTAAAGACTTTCATCACTTCATCCCCCAGATGGTTGATTACCTTTACAGCGATGCGGCCAGACGATGGTTTGTCGAAGGGGCGGCTGGTGTCGCTGTGGAGGGATTGCCAGGCGTCTTCGTTGATTTCGGCTTTGAGCGTCGTCTTCAGGGATTTGTAAGGATCGATCAGACAATCGACTCTAATCGCTGTTTCAGCTCACGACAGTCGTCGGAATTCAACCACTCACGATTCGTCGCAACGCTGTCCGCAAGGCTGCGCGTCTCGATTTCAATGAGGTCCAGAAGTATTTCCTGATGTGACTTTTTTCTTAGTCTCTTGATTGATCGCTGCAATTCCTGCGCTGCGACGACATGATCCTGCATCGCTCCCAATTGTTTCTGAAGCTCGGGCAGAGCTTGAGCCATGTCGTGTAGCTGCTGGTTTTGCAGGACTGGCAACAGCAGTTCTGCGGCATACCTCAGCCGCTTGACCGCGATCCGCAACTTATGCAATGACTCCTCGTCCGCCTCGATTTCAAGGGCCTTGACAACGGAACTGCACAGGTCTGCAAGTTGTGGCTGGATCCGTTCGTCACAGATCAATTGAGCATCATGTTCGGCAGCGAGAGCCGCAGTTTTCAGGTTCCTGACCAACGCTCGGATATGTTTTCGAAATTGATCCGTCTGCTTCAGCTTTCGATAAAATGCCACAAGGGGTTTTTGAGCTGCCGCACGTTTCGCGTGCCATCGTTTTGCCACAATCTTTCGTGCTTTGCCACACCGAGGCAACTGAGTCTTGATCAGCACGTCCAGATCTCGTGCGCGTCCTGCAGCCTTAAGAATGGCCTTCAGTCGCTTTCGGAACCAATGAACTTCAGCAGTCGGAACCATGGCTTCAAAAAGATTAAGCGCTGAAAGGGCGCGACGACCGGATACGCGAAGTTGATGCACAGACTCATCATCGTCAGTCCGTTTTCCGGCTGCCCGTTTCAACCAGCGCTGGACGGACTTGAGACAATCGGTCAGAACTGTCCGTACTGATTCTTCCAGAGAATTTTCGATAGTTGGCGTGGCTGCAGTTTCGTATTTCACAGGAATCGATCCTTCGCGATGCTGGTTATTCAGGATCGACGGGGCACTGTTCGATCAACTCCATGATGGCTGGCTCCGGAGCGCCGCTGATGACTCGGATCTCTGGCCGTCGCTGGAGTTCCGCATCGCCCAGTTCGACTAGTATCCTCTCCCGCGCGTCATGATGCAACTCACGGGCTTTAACCGCTGTAATGCCAAATCCTGTGGGATCTCCGAGCGAGAGCTGTGCGATCGCATGAACGACAAACAACTGCAGATCATGTGCGCGGGCAAACGCGATCCCCAGTCTCAGAGCATGACGCCCAACGGCTTCATCGTTCGCAGCGCTCAATACTCCCGACAACTTCGCCGGAATCTGGCACACGGAAATCCCTGATTTGATACGACAGAACGGATCAACGAAGCCTTCGCAGTTGTTGTTCCCGGTTCAATAAAAGCGAAGGCGTCTGGGATCTGAACCTCGCCAGGCCGTCAGGAATTCGATTGACAGAAACAATCCACCGGCAACGATCACGGTCATTCCCCTTCGATCAGCGATTTCTCTGGCAAGTGATACGGCCTCTTCCATCGTCGCTGCCTGGTGTTGTTCGATTTGAGGAGCAATCGTCTGCACGACCTCTGAGATTCTCTCTACTTTTTCACCCATGTGATAGGCTCTCGTGCAAACGACGGTGGTGGCGATCGGCACCAGAATGCTCAGTATGTCTTCGACCGCTTTATTGTGGGAAACACCGGTCACCAGCAGGATCGGCGCACCCTTGAGAAAGATTCCGACGGATTCTACGAATCGCCTGCAAGCATCCGGAGAATGCCCGACGTCGATATAGACCGGCGGGGCACTTGAGATATTCTGGAATCGGCCGGGCCAGGTCACCGTACTCAGCCCATCGCAAACAGCGCTGAAGACTCGTTTGGGTGCCGTCTCTGCAAGGAATTGCTGAGCCCACAACTCTGCGATTGTGCAAGCGACCGCAGCATTATCCAGTTGGAACAGCCCAGGCAACGGCATCGTGACATCGGCGGACATCGCGTTGCGTGTCAATCGCACTTTCATACCAGGAGCAGCGACTCGCAGATCGTCGTCCAGACGCTGAACGGTCCAAACGGAATTTGCATCCACGAGACTGATATGTCTCAAGCGACAGTATGCTGCCATTCGAGCCCACAGCTCTTGATCGCGATTTACAGAGACGACTGTTCCGTGATCAGGGCAGAGATCGATCTTGTCAAAAGCAATCTGCTCTTTCGTTTTTCCAAGCAGTTCCGTGTGCTCCAGATCGATGGATGTCAACGCAACCAGCGTGCCGGGAAACAATCGGACCGGATCAAATCGTCCTCCGATACCGGCTTCAAGGATGGCTGTTTTGACGTTTGCCTCTGAGAAGCAACGAATGGCAATCGCAGTGATCAGCTCGAATGAACCAAACGTCTCACACCTCAGATCGCTTTGGTTTTCCGAAATCTGCTGCCTGATCCACTGCACCGCGCGCTCGATCTCATTGTCCGACGCCTCCTGCGAGCCAATAACGATACGTTCATTGAATCGTTCAAGGTGTGGCGAGGTATACCGGCCTGCAGTGATACCCAAAGACTGCAGGATCGAGTGAAGCATGGCAGTGACACTGCCCTTTCCGTTCGATCCCGTCACGCGAATTGTATTGAATTGTTGCCCCCAGTCGGATTGCATCAGTGGCCGCAACAGGACTTCCATTCGCCGAAAACAAATTCCGGAGCCAAACTTCGGGAGTGACAACAAGTCGTGAATGAACGCCGGTGTTTCATCCGTCATGCGATGGGTTCCCCGTTATCTGAGTGAAGGATATTGCGGCGGATCAACTCCAAACGGACGAGCCCCACGAGAAACAGCGATCCCGTGACGACAATCGTCTTGTTCCGGGCAGACGCCTCAGTCAGCAGGAATGAGACAGCTTCGGACGGTGAGCTGAAGGTACTCAATACGGGAAAATCTGCCGGTACTTCTCGTACCAAATCCTGAACAGCCACGGATTTCGTGAATCCCTCACAGAAACAGAGGCTGACTCCCCAGTCGCAGACCATGCGAACGAAGGAGCGATGGTCATGCGCCTGCGTAGCGCCGAGTACGACGACAAGATCTTCAGCACAGAAATGCATGGAGGTCGTTTCGATAAGTGATTGGAGTGACGCTGCGTTGTGAGCCACATCGAGCAGCCACGATGGTGTCCCTGCGATGTGCTCAAACCTGCCTGGGATGGCGGCTCTTTCAATGCCGGAAACCGCTTCAATGCCCTTCAAAATACCAAGGCCAACGAGAACGTCCGCAACAGCAGTGGTCGTCGCAAAGTTGAGGACCTGGCGATTGCCGGCAAACGGCACCAATACGGAGTGGCACCTGCCTTGATACTGGAACTCGCATGTCTGCCCGTTTATGGAGCGAGCCGAAACCTGGACGGCGTCTTCCTGTGCATCAATGCACCGCACGCGGCGGTCAGCCGAAATCTCGTGAACAATTCGACGCGGCATCTCAGCGATTCCGGCTCCCACGACGAGTCTGCTGCCAATCGGCGCAATGCCAGCCTTGTCACGAGCGATTTCTTCGATGGTGCCGCCTAGTTCACTCTGGTGGTCAAGGTCAATCGATGTGATGACGGAAAGAACAGAAGGCAGCAGCGACGTTGCATCGTTGAAACCACCAACCCCGGCCTCAAAGATCGCAATGCTGACTCCACGTTTGCAGAAGACACTGGCAGCGATGATCAACAGCGCTTCGAAGAGAGACGCGCGATATTCCTCGCCATGCACCGCGACAATGCTCCTGAGTCGCGCGAACACAGAATTGGTATGCAGTTCCAGTTCAGGATTCTCGATCCAGATTCCATTGACACTGATCCGCTCTCTGAAATGGCAGAGGTGTGGTTTCATGAACATTCCCGTCACATGCCCGCCGGCAATGAGCATCGCGTCCAGCATCGCGCAGGTTGTGCCTTTGCCAGAGGTGCCTGCGACTGTGATCATTGGCACACTGCCGTCAATGTATTCACTGAACTCCTTCAGAAACAGCCTTACCCGCCGCTCGCGTGCCTGTCGTCCTGGGCTTCGTGAAAAGCACCAGTTCATGAGGTCATTCAGAACCTCGGGATCTTTTTCAACAGCCGACATCTGGTTAACGCGGTGGCCAGCCCGCTGATCGGAATTCATATGTGTGACTTAACGGAAGGGAGTAAATGTCGCTGCGGAGTCAGCTAGGGATGCCACAGATGAATATCGCAGAGACACGGGTTCAGCGAATCCGACCTGCCTGACAAAAAAAGAGAAAACCTTTTTGTCAGGACTGGCCGCTGAACGCTAACGACGACGAATTCATCTATTCGCCTTCGTTAGCCGAGATCAGATGGAGTGATTCCAGTGATTCGTAATCTTTGTGATTGTGCTGTCACCTCGGAACAGGAATGACACAGCGTCGGTATCCACAACGATGTCTGTGTTAGTCATTGAGAGTATCCCGGAGAATGTCTGCCTGACGTCCCGCTTTGACTGCGGCCAGAAAATCGTCGAATTCATCCTGAGAATCCAGGAACTCAAAACGCAGGTCTGCGGCATTTCGAACGGGGGTTACCCCTTGTTGCCGGGCCAGATCATCGACATACGCGCGCGCTCTGGCAACCTGAGGATTCGGATGCGAGGAAGGCTCCGTTGCTTGAAGTGACTGCTGACGGCGTTCCCACTGTTCGGCCAGCGAAGTCAACGAAACGTCCCCGCGTCCAGCCTCGATCTGCTGACGGGCGAAATCACTGAATAGTGCAAGGTCGATGTCTCTGATGCTCATTTTTCTGGTCTCCTGTTCTGAGCCTGTCACTTCAGTTTACCAGTGTTTCGATGCGGTGGTCAACGAGTTTCGAATTGGTACTCGAATGAATGGTATTCTGCCCCAAATGGAAAAAGCTCACTAATGAAGTCAGGTCTCCGGGCCGCAGGCTGAAACCGATCTGGCCAAATTCCTGAGCCGCCAGACGACGGACGTCATTGCCTTTGTCCCGCGAATCGGAGGTGGTCTAAGGACTTGCGCACCAATAAGTGTCGCCTCGTGGTGGATGCTGCCAGCATCCGAACTGACGCTGGCAGCGTCGGCCACGACAGTTATTTCTGTGCCGGCCCTAACCGCCCGCTGCGACTGGCGTCAGGCTTTCCGCGTCGGGGTGCGTGTCTTGGAGGATGTCGCGAATCGCGGTGCGGTCTTCGGCTGTGAGGTGAGTAAACTTCGCGGTCGTGTCGCTGCCCGACAGGATTTCTTCGAGTCGCTTCCAGACGCGCGTCTTGACGCCGGGTGGCAGTGCGGCGAAGCCATCGGAATAGATGAGGAAACTGCAGGGATATCGAAACAGCCGCGTCCGAAGATCGAACTGTCTCAGGCTCCGGCCTTTGGAGTCCAGCGGTCCGCGCGCGGCGAATTCGGCAGCAAAAGCCGAGGTGCCTGCAACAGGATCCGTGAGCCGTGCTTCGTCGCAGAACAACAGCCCCCTGACGACACTTTCCGCCGCGGACGCAAACCGTCGCTCGGTCGATTCGGATTCGAAGCCTTCGGGCCGTTCCAGTGCCTTGTTCATAATGTCCGAATCACGCACCGTGATGCGACCGGCGTGATTCGCGGCGGTCAGAATGTTGTGCATCGTCACCTGATGCTCCAGCACCATCAGCGCGACAATGTCACTGTGCGGCGTCAGATACGGACGGACCTCAAAGTGCGACGACAAGTCGGTCACGTTGGCACCGGAATCGACGTCCAGCTTTTCTGAGACCTCTTCGTTGCTCAGGATGCAGTTGCCCATATGGCGCTGCTGACCGTGAGTCCCCGTGACATACCAGCCACCCCAGCGTTCTTTGAACGGGCTGGAATCGTCGGTCAGATGCGTTCCCAATCGATAAACCGGCTGTCCGCCCGAGTCCGGAAACACGGAACGCACGATATGGCCAGGCGTCCTGCGCGTGTGGCTGGAGCCGTGGCATTGCAGACACTTCGCTGTTTCGCGAGTGATCACCGGAGCATCCGGTAATCGCTGATCCAGCGTGTAGAACGTCCCGCCCAACTGCGGATCTGCGGCAGAAATCTCCACAACATCTCCTCGCTGCACCCAGCCAAGGTAGACGTCATCGTTGAAATAGACGGCACGCGGCGTTCGCGGAGTGATCCGACTGATCTGCAGGCTGGTCTTCGAAAACACCAGAACCTGACTGGACTCCGGCACATTCAATTCCGCCATGAGCGACTTGAGATAGCCATGCTGTGGTTCCCATGTCACTTTCGCCTCACCCGACTTAATCTTCTCGATCAGCCGAGCCACGGGATCTGTCGGTGTGGTCGAGCTGTACAAAATCGGTTCCTGCTCAAAATCCAGCTGCGCCGAAACGCTGCCGGATGTGAGCAGGATGACGATGAGTGACAGGTTTCGAAGCTGTAACATTTTTCCGAGCATTCAATCCGACGTGACGATCGATCAGTCCAGAATCGGAACTTTGTAGCTCAACGCGCCGATGGCTTTCCCTTTCGCGACGTCGCGATAGTTTTCATGGCACATGATGCACTTTTCCATGACCACCGGAATCGCAGTTGCCGCGAGCAGGAATTTTTTGTCACCTTCGACGACGACTTTATCGACAGAGCCCTTACCTTCAAGTAACTGCTTAATCGCGTCTTTTTCGAATCCTGATTTTGGAAGATTCTGATCGCTGTAAGGTTTCCCGGTCGCATCGACCAGACGCACTTCGTGCCAGCCCTTCTTGCTCACGGCTTCAAACAAAGCCTTGAACGCACTACCAGCAGCCAGATCCGTGTCGTCATGAACGTAGTGTTCAGTGACCAATACGATCGCGGTCTTGTAGATGTCATCCAGCATCAGCACCTCGCGACGCGCGCGTTCGACAGCGGGGTCTTTGGCATCTTCGACGGCGATTGCTTCATTTGCGGTCCCGGTTTTCGGGACAGCAAAACTGCCAGCAACAATGGCGGCAGTCAGAATCAGACAGGTGAGGGCAATTTTCTTCGCTTTTCTTGGCACTTTTGGGTCTCCCTGAGAGTAGATTGCGGAAACAGGATAGATTCATCCTATTTCAGGGTACATTGATCCAAAGAGGATGTCAACGTACTCTTTCGGCGGGATTCCGCACCTGAGAAAATCGTTGGGCGTCTGATGATCACAATCCTGCGGCAAGATTCTTCGGCGAAGATGCGGCTTGGCGTTACACGAGGCATTGACGACCGCGTGCGGTACAATATTCGTAAAAGAACATTATGAGAGAATCATTGACACCCGCTGCTCGGCGAACTGTCGATTCGTGTCGACGAATGGCGACAGGTTCGACCGCGCCGCAGACGTGGTGTGATTTCCTGATGTTGGCATTGCTGCACGACGAGTCTCTGGCTGCAGCGGCGATGCAGCGGCTGGGAATTTCAGCGGAACTCCTGCTGACGTCACGCCATTCGCCGCAGAGTCTCGAGCAGGCGGCGGCACACTTGCATTCCGATGCCGACAGCATCACGGACGATTGTTCGCCGATGGCAAGGTCGGTCGCTGAAGTGGATGATCCACTTGAATTCGTTCAGATTCTCGACCGCGCCACGTTGCTGGCTCGCCGCGAACCCAATCCCACCGGTGTCTCCAGCGCTCATTTGTTGTTGGCAGTATTTGAGACGAATGAGCTGCTGCGGCAGAAGTTCATCGTCGATGGAGTCGATCGTGATAAAATCGTATCGGAGTTAAAACTGGAAATGCCTGACTCGGGTCCATCGTTGCCGATTGATTTTGATCTCAACTGGTCGCCGAGCAGCGTGCCAACCGTTCCCTGTTGCAATGACACAGTCGCATCAGTGAACGAATTGGGAGCCGTGTGGCGAATTCTGGATGCCAACCTGAATCGCAGTCGTGAAGGTCTGCGGGTACTCGAAGACTACGCGCGATTCGTGCGGAATGATGCGAGTCTGAGCGAACAACTGAAATGCCTGCGGCACGATCTGGTCGCGACTGAAGCGACGCTGCCAAAGTTAAAGTTTCACCATCGCGAGTCCGAGTCATGTGATGCGATCGCAGAAGCTCTGCGGCATCGCGACACGGCCCATGATGTCGGGACGCAGATTTCAACCGCTGCCGAATTGATTCGTCACGACATGTCGGACGTCGTCGTTGCCAACTGTCGTCGAGTTCAGGAGGCGCTGCGTTCGCTGGAAGAATTCGGGAAACTCATCGCACCGGAGTTTGCGGGTCAGGTCAAACAGATTCGCTATCGCAGCTACACGCTGCAGCAACAACTGAGCAGCATTACGGAGGCCGTTGAAGTTCCAATCCATAAGGAATCGCGTATTCACAAGCTGCAAAGCGCCGTGCTGTATATCCTGATCACGGAATCCGTGTGTCGGCTTCCGTGGCAGGAAGTTGTTGAAGCGACGCTCCGTGGCGGTGCGGATGTGCTGCAGTTGCGGGAAAAGCACTTGAACGATCGGGAACTGCTGCATCGGGCGAGGTGGATGGCGGATGCCTGTCGCAGTGCAGGTTGTCTGTTTATGGTCAATGACCGGGCGGACATTGCTGTCGCGGCGAATGCGGACGGTGTCCATGTCGGGCAGGATGAATTCACCATCCCGGACGCACGCGAGATTCT
>JAYTAK010000392.1:0-4243 GCA_043737515.1 Candidatus Kuenenia sp.
ATCGCGGCGAAAAGGTTGAAGTCGGTCTGGCCGATGCGATCCGTGGTCGCGTCAGTCGTACCAACATTGTCAACCTGATCACGGAAGAACCGATCGTCAAAGAGGGTGAGTTGATCACCGTCGAGAAGGCACGCAAGATTGAGGAAATGGGACTGGAACGCATTCAGGTGCGCAGTCCGATGACCTGCGAATGCACGCTTGGTTTGTGTCAGCAGTGTTACGGCATGGACCTCTCGATGGGAGACCTGGTGGAACTCGGTATGGCGGTTGGCATCATTGCCGCTCAGAGTATCGGTGAACCAGGAACTCAGTTGACGATGCGTACATTCCACATCGGGGGTGTGGCATCGAAAGACGTCGAAACCAGTGAGCTGTTCGCAAAACGTGGTGGCCAGGTGCGATTCACGCGGATTCGCAGCGTCATCAACGCCGAAGGCGGTCAGGTTGTGCTGGGGCGAAACGGCGAAATCAGTATTGTGGACGATCGCGGTCGCGAAGTGGAAAAGCAGCGAGTACCAAACGGTGCTGTGCTGCAGGTGAGAGAGAACCAGAATGTAAATTCCGGCGATGTTCTCTGCACCTGGGACCCGCACTCGATCCCGATTATCGCTCAGGTCGGTGGACGTGCGCGTCTGGACGATTGCGTCGAAGGTCAATCGATTCGTACGGAAAAAGAACAATCCGGAACGATGCGACGTACGGTGATCGAGCATAAAGCCGGTCTGCATCCGCAGGTCGTCATTGAAGACGGGGCCGGAAAAATTCTCGACTTCTATTACCTTCCTGAAGGTGCAAGTCTGGACGTCGAAGACGGCGGACAGATTTCGGCCGGTATGGTCGTGGCGAAGACACCTCGTGAATCGACCGGTACGCAGGACATCACGGGCGGTCTGCCGCGCGTGACGGAACTGTTTGAAGTTCGCAAGCCAAAAGATCCGGCCGTTGTCGCGGAGATCGATGGTGAAGTCGAATTTCCACCGGAGAAAAAACGCGGCAAGCGAATCGTGCTTGTCAAAGGTGCGGACGGCACGGAAGTGGAACATGTCATTCCTCACGGCAAGGATCTGCAGGTACATCCCGGTGACATGGTCAAAGCCGGTGACGCTCTGGTACGCGGCCCGCTGGTCCCGCAGGACATCCTGCGCGTCAGCGGTCCGGAAGAAGTGCAGCAGTATCTGTTGCATGAAATCCAGAACGTGTACCGTGCCCAGCGCGTGGAAATCGATGACAAGCACATCGAAATCGTCATCGCTCAAATGCTGCGTAAAGTCCGAGTGGACAGTGTGGGTGATACCGACCTGCTGCCTGGTCTGTTGATCGACAAGTTTGAACTGAAAAAGATCAACGACGGTCTTGAATCGATGGGCAAGGTCACCGATGTCGGCGGATCGGACTTCGAGATCGGCGATCGCGTTCTGTTGACAGATATCGCAGCGGTCAACGCGGAAGTCAGCAAGCCGATCAAGCACACGACGCTCAAGCGAGCGAAGGCCAGTCCGCAGTTGCTGGGGATTACGAAGGCGGCAGTTTCGAGCGAGAGCTTTATCTCTGCAGCCAGCTTCCAGGAAACGACGAAGGTTCTGACCGAAGCGGCCCTGGGCGGCAAGGTCGATAACCTGGTCGGGTTGAAGGAAAACGTAATTCTGGGGCATCTGATTCCGGCTGGAACCGGATTCCATCTGCACCAGGAGGCTCAGGTTCGAATCCATGATTCCGCATTGCGAGAACAGGAAGAGCAGAAGATGCGAATGGCCGCTGCTCGCAAGGATCTGATGGGGAATTCGGAATTACAGGCACGCCGGGTTGATCCTGATCGGCCTTCAGCGCCTTCGCTTGCGGATTTGACCCCCGACGAATTGATCTGATAAGTGAATTTGAATGATCGTTGACATGCAAGGTTGACGATCGAGGAAAACGCGGATAGAGTGCTGCGTTTTCCGCATTTCCGGTGACCGTGTTTTTACAGTCCGTTGTCCTGGCTTTCAGCTTTTTGTCTGGCGAACTATGCCCACGATCAATCAACTTATTCGGAAACCCCGAAAACAACAGCGCACCAAGTCAAAAACACCCGTGCTTGAGGGATGTCCTCAGAAGCGTGGCGTGTGTTTGCAGGTGAAGACCGTCACCCCGAAGAAGCCAAACTCCGCTCTGCGAAAGGTGGCGCGTGTTCGCCTGTCGAACCACAAGGAAGTGACGGCGTACATTCCGGGCGAAGGTCACAACCTTCAGGAACACTCGATCGTGCTGATTCGCGGTGGTCGTGTTCGCGACCTTCCGGGTGTGCGCTACAAGATCGTTCGCGGTGTACTCGATACGCTGGGCGTTTCCGATCGTCGTCAGGCTCGTAGCTGCTACGGAGCCAAGCGTCCCAAAGGCGGCGCGGCTGCCGGTAAGAAATAATTTACTGTGTTCCGGTCGCTTTGTTGGCTGGGATTCGCGATTTCTGTTGTTCAGTCGCTCCGGTGACTGAGGTTTATGATACAAGTGATTGAGAGTTTCCTTCGATGGTTAAGAAGTTCACCGCCAGCCGCAAGCAATTGAAGCCGGACACACGCTTTGGCAGTTTGCTGGTTTCCAAGTTCGTCAACTGCCTGATGTACGACGGCAAAAAGAGCGTCGCGTCTGGTGCGTTCTATCGCGCCATGGAAATCGTGCAGAAGCAACTGCCTAACGAAGATCCTCTCAACGTTTTTGTCACAGCCGTGGACAACGTGAAGCCTGCGATCGAAGTTCGATCCAAGCGCGTCGGTGGTGCGACCTATCAGGTCCCAACGCCCGTCAGTTCACGCCGTCAGCAGGCTCTGTCGATCCGCTGGCTGCTGGAAGCCGTACGTGGCCGTAAAGGTCGCCCGGTTGACAAGTCTCTGGCTGAAGAACTGCTCGCAGCCTTCCGCCGTGAAGGCGCTGCAATGAACAAACGTGAAAACGTACACCGCATGGCCGACGCCAACAAGGCATTCTCCCACTTCGCGTGGTAATGCAGGAACCGATCAGCATCTGATCCAATTCATATTACAAACTCGCCGGACAGGATTTTCGAAAATCCCGCCCGGCTTTTTTTTTCAATGTCTCGCTTGGTTGCCGGGATGTTGGAGTTTCAATTCGATTTCGGCAATTGAAAGACCGTCATGGTTCAGGAGCCCCGATGCGGGCTTGTCCCCATCGAGCAATGATCATCACCAGACAGACGTTTTGACGTGACTCCCATCACTACCCGGCTCGTCCGGGCAGGATGATGATCCCCAAAGATGCTGGTTTTATGATCATCGCTCCATGCCGACGAGCGGCATGGTGGCGTAACACGCATTTCCGACGACGAGTTCTGGTGGTGATTATCGCCCTATGGAGGCAAGCTCCATAGTAGCGTATTCGGTGACTAAAAAACGGTGAACGCGATTCCGCATAACAAATCAAACCCAGTCTTTAAGCGGGTTGTTGTTTTTTGTGGGGTCTCTGGTTGAAAGTTTGCGCGGAGAGCTTTCCTTGACTGACAGTGAAGAAATCCCCGAGAGTTTTCCTGCCAGTTGGCGAGCGGTTGCAGAGAGTGAGTTTCCGAAAACGTACTTCCGGGAACTGCAGAGATTCGTCGAGACTGAACGCCGAAAGCACGGCGTCTTCCCCGCTGCCGAAAACGTCTATCGTGCCTTCGAACTGGCGCCGCTGCAGGATGTGCGTGTTGTGATTCTGGGGCAGGATCCGTACCACGATGACGACCAGGCGCATGGATTGAGTTTCTCCGTGAGACCCGGTGTGAAGTTACCACCTTCGCTGCGAAACATTTTCAAGGAACTAAATTCAGACCTTGGGACAGCCCCGGCTAATCACGGTTGCCTTGAGGCATGGGCTCGGCAAGGCGTGCTGCTGCTGAACACGGTTCTCACCGTGCGCGCGCATCAGGCGCATTCACATCGCGGCAAGGGCTGGGAAGAATTTACGTCGCGCATCATTCAGGCGATCAACCGGCAGGCGCATGTCGCGTTTGTGCTCTGGGGCAAACCGGCACAGGAAATCGCGGGAACGCTCGATGACCGTCACCTAGTAATTGAGAGTCCTCATCCATCGCCGCTGTCTGCGTATCGAGGCTTCTTCGGCAGTCGCCCGTTTTCACAGATCAATGCGTTTCTGAAGCAGACTGGTCAGCCGGAGATTCAGTGGGAGCTGCCCGCAGAAAGCAGTATCGCCGCACCGCTGGACAACAGTTGTTCGGCGACCAGCACGCCAATCTGATCCGCACTGTCAGCCG
>JAYTAK010000393.1:0-9781 GCA_043737515.1 Candidatus Kuenenia sp.
TGAAGGAAAAATCGAGTGTGGGAGAATGATCGTTTAACGGCGAGCCGTAGGCGTAGGCGAAATTCTCTGCCGCCTACGCCTCGCCGTTAAACGAATGACGTTCCCATGAATCACGCACATAGAATCCTGTAGGGTCAGGAAAACTGAATGCTTTTGGGAAAACCTGACAAGCTGGAAGCTTATCCCACGTTAAATCAACGGACCGCCAGCGCCGTGCCGCTCATGGGACGCAAGAATGACAAGTCGTAATAAGGAGTTTAGATTCATGAATCAAAGAACGCTGGCGATTCCTGCCCTGATGGCCACGCTGTGGGTTTTGACAAATTCGTTGTCGAACGCACAGGAAAATGCCACGGGCAGCAAAGCGACCTCCGCCGAAATTCTGACCAACGAAGCTGTCATCGAACGTGTCACGATTTCCGTTGACCGTTCTCTTGAATACCTCGCAAAGCAACAGCGACCGGACGGGGCATGGGATGGCAACAACGCGCCCAATGCGCTGGCGCTGTTGGCGTTTATGGGCCGAGGTCACGTTCCTGGGCGAGGTCCATACCGCGACGTGATCGAAAAAGGCAAGAAGTTCATTCTGCGGACTCAGGATGCCAACGGTGTGTTCGTTCCACAGCGCCCGGCGGGTTCTGGTCCGATGTACCAGCAGGGTCTCGCAACGCTGGCACTCGCCGAACTTTACGGTATGGATCCCGATCCGGAACTCGAAGCCGCCCTGCGGAAGTCGGTTGATTTGCTGATCCGCTGCCAGTCGGACAAAGGCGGCTGGCGGTATCAACCGCAAAAGGCCGACGAGGATCTGAGCGTCACGGTGATGCAGATCGTGGCGCTCCGGGCTGCGAATAACGCGGAAATTCCGGTGCCCGCGACGACGATCGAAAAGGCCGTCGCGTATGTGAAGACATGCGCCGATCCGAATGGCGGATACGGATATCAGAATGGCAGTCGCAAGCCACCGACATCGGCGGCCGGGATCGTTTCGCTTCAACTGCTGGGTTACCACGAAGACGAATCGCTCCCGAAATCACTGGACTATCTGGTGTCGCTGCCCGTCGAATGGGGCAACGGAGGCGGGATCGACTATTACTACTATTTTCATTATTACGCGATGCAGGCAACCTACCAGGCAGGCGGCAAGCACTGGGCCGACTGGCATCCTCGCGTGCGGGAAATGCTGCTGGAGAAGCAAAATGCCGACGGAAGCTGGGGCGTGCCGGGCGGGGGCGAATCTGAAAACGTCGTCGGCCCGAACAGGGTCTATTCGACAAGCATGGCGACGCTTGTCCTGGAAGTCTACATGCATTTTTTGCCCGCGTATCAACGGTAGAGTCAGACAGCATGAAAGACACAATGCTGGACATTGCAAAACGGGCGGATGTTTTCTTTATGGAACAGTCTCCGATTCATCAGGCAATGCGGCGACTGGCTGACGCACTGCAGGAGATGAACATCCCGTTTGCAATTGCTGGTGCAATGGCGGCCAACGCGCACGGACACAAGCGGACCACCGCTGATGTGGATGTGTTGATGCGAGCGGAAGACTTGCAGCGATTCAAGCAGCGCTGGATCGGTCGCGGATGGACTGACAATTTTGAGGGCTCGAAAGGTTTTTGCGATGCCCAGCACAATGTCAAAATCGATGTGCTGATCACTGGTCAGTACCCCGGTGATGGATTGCCAAAGCCGGTGGTTTTTCCGGAACCCGAAGCGGTCTCGGAGATTCTGGATGAATCGATTCCCTTTGTGTCGCTGAGCACGCTTGTCGAATTGAAACTCGCCAGCGGTATGTCGGCGTCCCATCGACTTCAGGATTTATCGGACGTGATGCAGCTCATTCGCGCGAACAAACTGGGGCGCGACTACGCGGATTTGTTGAACCCGTTCGTTCAGGATAAGTTTCTTGAAATGTGGCAGGCCGCACAGGTTGACGAAGATTATTGAGAGCCGAATCGCAATCGTCTGCTGGATCAGGACAGGACTTGAATTCCTTACTGATGTGGAGTCTGAAAATGTGGATGCTGTTGAGTTTGTTTTGCACGTTGGTTCAGGACGAGCCTGTGTTTTCCGGTCCGCAGCCGGGAGAAAAGCTAGTGCCTTTCGTGGCGACGGGAGTGCTTGGAAGCGATGCCGATCAAAAACTTGACATCGTCGCTGATACGGACACCAAACCGTGCGTGCTGATCTTTGTTCATGAACGAAGTCGTCCGGCGTTCGGTCTGTCGAATATGGTCATGCGACTGGTCCAGGATCGCGGTCCGGAGAAGGTTGTGGGAAGTCTTATCTTTCTCACGGACGATCCGACAGAAACCGCCGATTGGATGCATCGTGTCCCGGACTATTTCCCGAAACAGATTCGGCTTGGAATCTCAGTGGATGGCAAGGAAGGACCGGGCGCGTATGGCTTGAATCGCAACGTTGCTCTGACAGTGCTGATCGCCAAAGACAATATGGTGAGCGCGAGTTTTGCTTTGGTACAACCCAGCATCGAAGTCGATGGTCCGAAGATTTTCAAAGCCATCGCGGAAGTCCTCGGGGAAAAAGACGTCCCCGGCATCGCTGACTATCAGCCCCGGACTCGTGGTGACACGGCGACAATGAAACGCGAGGCGGCTCCGCAGCATCCGGAAATCCGGAACTTGCTGAGGCCCGTAATTCAAAAGTCTGCGACGGATGAAGATGTCGTGGCGGCGGCAAAGAAAGTGGAGGACTTTGCGGCGGAGCACGCAGACTTCAGGATTCAGATTGGTGACATCGCTCGACGCATCATCGCCGCTGAAAAACTCGGAGACTACGGCACGGCCAAATGCCAGGAGTATTTGACTAAATGGGCGAAGGAATTCACGAAGGAAGTCGTGGAGAAACCTGAAACAAAGAAGGAATGAGTGTTCTTCAGTAGGATGGACATTCATGTCCGTCGCAGAGCAGGAGACTCTGTCGAAGCGAGCGTTGCTGTCCCGCTGGAAACCGATGGCTGCAGGGTGTTTTTTGGCCAAGGCTCGGACATGAATGTCCAAGCTACAGGAATCGCATCCTGGGACGAATGTCGTTCGATGTGTCGGTCTTGTTAAGGAATCACGATGTGGCTGTGTCTGTGGATCGCATTGCTGACCGATGAATCTCAGTTTGCTCCGGTGGACTTCGACACTCAGGTGATGCCCATTCTGACGAAAGCCGGGTGCAACACGGGGGCCTGCCACGGAGCTGCGGCGGGGCGGGGCGGATTTTCTCTTTCACTGTACGGCAGTCGCCCTGCCACAGACTTGGCACAAATCACGCTGGCGCTGGAAGGTCGCCGGATCGATCGACAGCACAGCGAGATGAGTCTGCTCCTGTTGAAGTCAACAGAACGGCTCAGCCATGAAGGCGGCACACGCCTGGAACTCGACGGTCGAGACTTCAAAACCATCCAGCGCTGGATCGATGAGGGGGCGAGACGGAATACGACGCATCTGCTACTGGAATTCTCGTTCACCAGTGAAGCGATCACCAGTGAAGCGATCGTCGGGGAAGAAGATATCGTCCTCGGACAACGGCGTGTCCAACTGATCGCCACCGCTCGATTCAGCGATGACGCTGTGGACAATGTACTGCCGTGGACGGTGCTGACTCCGGATGATCCCGACAGTGTGAGTATCAACGAACTCGGCATTGTTACGCTGAAGCGTCCAGGACGACATCTGATCATGGCGAGGTTCCTGGATCAGGTGCGACCGTTGGAACTGATCGTTCCGTGGAATGATGTGCAGGGACTTCCGGCGACAGCCGAGACTGGTGAACCGACGCAATCCATCGATGGATTTATAAAACATCGACAGGACGAAGCAGGGTTGACTGCGTCTCCGGCAGCCGATGACGCAACTCTGATTCGCCGGTTAAGTCTGGATCTCACCGGACGCCTGCCGCAGTCGTCGGTCGTGCTGGATTTTGTCAATGACACTGCCCCTGACAAACGGTCGCGGTTGGTGGAACGTTTGCTGCACTCGGAGGACTTCAACGAATTCTGGACGCATCGCATGGCGTTGCTGTTTCGAGTTCCCCAGGCGAAAGGAAACCCGGCGGCGGCGAAAACGTATTACGACTGGTTGCACGACTGTGTCAGGAACGAGGTTCCGCTGAACAGCATGGCGGCGCAACTTCTGCTTGCGAATGGCATAGTCACAGAATCCGGTCCGGCGAGTTTTTACAATGTCGCTGGTGACGCTCGCGGGCAGGCGGAATTTGTGAGTCAGGCCATGCTGGGCGTGCGGCTGCAATGTGCCAACTGTCACGACCATCCGCTCGACGCATGGACTCAGGACGACTACCACGGACTGGCGGCAGTGTATGCACGCATCAAACGCGGAGCCGTCATTCGCGAAAATAAAACCGGCGAAGTCGTTCATCCCGCCACGGCTGAACCGGCCATCGCGAAGATTCCAGGAGGGCCGTTCCTGGCGCCGGAGGCCGATTATCGAATCGCACTGAGCGACTGGATGACCTCTGCCGACAACTCATACTTCGGCAGGGCCATTCTGAATCGAGTGTGGAGTCATCTGCTGGGACGAGGATTGGTGGAACCAGTCGATGATCATCGGGTTACCAATCCGGCGACGCATCCCGAACTGCTGGACTGGCTGACGCGAGATTTTGCGGATCACAGTTTTCAATTGCGACATGTGATTCGACGCATCTGCAACAGCGACGTTTATGCGCGTGGAGTGGCGATGGATCCCGGTCAAGCTGCGGCGGCTGAGTTTTACGTATCGGCCATTCCTAATCCGATGTCGCCGGAAGTCTTCATGGACGCTGTTGCGGATGTGACAGGCGTTGCATCGCCGGATACTGGACTTGAGCGAGCGATCTCGTTCGCAGGCTTGATGGCCGCGTCGGAACCACTGGATTTGTTGGGACGCTGCATGGACGCCTGCGAATCGTCCGCTGTCGAACGGACCGATTTGGCCGTGCAGTTGCAATTGCTCAATGGTGCCGTGCTGAATGATCGATTGTCGTCCGAAGACGGCACCGTAATGAATGCAGTAAAGTCCGGGCAAACTGCAGAATCGCTGATCCAGGATTTCTACCTGCGACTTTTTTCTCGACTCCCGCGCGAGGCTGAAATGACGTTTTGGAAAACTCAGTTTCCTGAGGACGTCGGCTCGAAAGGCTTTGCTGCGGTCGCCCAGGACTTTGTGTGGAGTTTGCTGAACAGTGACGAGTTCTGTACGAATCACTGAACGAGGATGTCCCATGAACCAAACACTACGCTCTTTGCGGACTCGATGCGATGGTCTCAGCCGTCGCGGCGTGCTGCGTCTTGGTCAACTGACCGGACTGGGGATCGGACTTTCGCAATTGCGTTCCATCAAGGCCGCCGATGCGGTGACGCGCCGCGTGGCCAAATCCTGCATTCTGATCTGGCTCGATGGAGGACCAAGTCATCTGGAAACATTCGATTTGAAACCTGATGCCGCGCGTGAAGTTCGCGGCCCTCTGGAAGCCATCGCTACGGCAGTTCCGGGAATTTTCATCAGCGAATGCATGCCGCAGACGGCGCAGCGAATGAACGACTTCGCGGTGATTCGGTCAATGACGTCGCCCCTGGGTGAACACAATCTGGGAACGCACTATCTGTTGACTGGATACCGCCCAACGCCCGTTCTGGAGTATCCATCGTTTCACGCTGTAGCGAATCACAGGCTGCGAGGCGCGAATGCCACGTTGCCGAACAACGTCGCCATTCCGGATTATCGCGTGGGAGGTGCGAAGTTCAGCGGGGCAGGGTTTCTGCCCAGCGAATTCGGGCCGTTCTCATTGGGAGCCGATCCGGCTCAGGCTGTCTTCCGTGTGCGTGATCTCAGCCTCACGGCAGACCTGACACTGGAACGCATCGAGCGTCGTCGAGCATTCGCCAGACAACTTGCAAGCTGGCACGACGGCGAATCGTCGTCAGCTCTGGTGGTGCCCGAGTCGTTACGGAGTCCGTCGAATGGTCAACAGGCTCAGGCGGCGCTGGAACAGGCACTCCGGATGGTGACTTCCCCGGAAGCCACATCGGCATTTCACCTGGAAGAAGAATCCTCTGAGACACGGCAGCGATATGGTCCCAGATCCGTGGGCCAGAGTTGTCTGTTGGCTCGACGACTGATTGAACGCGGAGTCCGCTTTGTCACCGTCAATCACCAGGGCTGGGACACACACGACAATCTTTATACGCGGCTGAAAGAAGGTTACACCGGAGCGAAGGTCGGCGTCGGCCTGATTCCATCACTCGACCTTGCCGTTTCGGCGCTGGTGGACGACCTGCGGGATCGACGGTTGCTCGACGAAACGCTGATCGTGGTGATGGGCGAATTCGGTCGTACGCCAAAGATCAATACGGCGGGCGGACGCGATCACTGGCCTCGAGTGTTCAGCGTGGCTCTGGCGGGCGGCGGTGTTCGTGGCGGACAGGTGATCGGCGCGAGCGACGCGACAGGTGAATCACCGAGCGATCGTCCGGTGACCCCTTCAGACCTGGTCTGCACGATCTACACGCTGCTGGGACTGGATCCAGCCAGCGAATTGCAGACCGGCACTGGTCGCCCCATTCGCCTCGCCTCCAACGATGCGCAGGTGATTCAGGAATTGCTGACATGAGGCGTCGCTGCAGTCGAACCATAGCGGTGTGCCAATGGATCGTGGCATGCGTTTTTGCGGGTGCGATGCTCACCGTTCGTGCATCGCTCGCAAATGAACTTAAGATCGCTCAGCCATCGATCACCTGCGTGGTGATTACGTCGGACGGCCGAACCCTGATTGATGGATCGCAAAGCGGCGTTCGCATTCGAGACTGGCAGGATCTGGCCGTGGAGCAAACGCTGACTGTACCGTGCAGCCACGTTCACGACGTTGTGCTTTCAAAAGATGAGACCCGCCTTGCTGTTGTCGGCGGCAACCCTGGAGAATCCGCCTGGGTCGGAATGTATTCATGGCCCGGTCGCGAGTTGATCTGGTCACAATCATTTTCTGATGACGTGGCCTATGCTGCGGGTTTCAGTCCGTCAGGGACGTCACTGGCGGTCGCGTGCCATGATCACTCTGTGGCGTTAATGACTGCGGACGCTGGCAACAAAACGTCTGTCTTGAAGGGGCATTCTCGTCCGGTGACTGCGGTGGCGTTTTTGCATGACAATACGACGGTGGTGAGCTGTGGGTCAGACCAGTCCCTTCGCGTCTGGGACTGTGACCGAGGCACCGTCGTGCGATCACTCACCAATCACACTCAGTCGATCACCTGCCTCGCCGTTCGCCCCGCCACTGCCGATCCCGTGCCGATGATCGCAACGGGGAGTGAAGACAAGACGGTACGACTCTGGCAACCGATCATCGGACGCCTCATACGATTCCAGCGCTTGCCATCTTCGGTGACGGCTCTCGCATGGACCTCCGATGGCACGGCCCTGGTCGCCGGATGCCGGGATGGAATGCTCCGCGTCATTCAGACCGACACGCTTCAGACCACTGAGCACGCCGCGAATGTCGATACCTGGATCACTGCCATTGCCGTTCATCCAAAAGAATCCACGGCATTGATCGGCGACGGAAATGGAAACTTGACGAAAACGCCCATTTTTTGACCACGGATTTTCCAGTGCTGGCTTCGCCGACAACCAATTGGTTAAAGCCGGGACGCAGAAACACAAGCGACAGAAAAATGGGAGCAAGGAGATTTTGTAACCGTTCACGTCATAGCGAGCATGACCGTTTGAACCACAGATGGACGCGGATGAACACAGATTGACAGTTGACTTATATCTGTGTGAATTTGTGTCTATCTGTGGTTGCTGCCGCAGATTGCATTATGAGGCGTGAACGCTTACGAGATTTTTCATTCCGCGATTCATTTTTCTGTCACCCATGTTCTTGTCGCGCCCGCTCCAATCTTCTGGTGAGACCAAGCTGATAATCTTGCGAGCGGAACAAGTAACCAACTGTAAGCAGGACGGATTTCACAGATATACTCGCGCGGTCATGCGTGAGAGAATTGGCGAGCGGCATGCGTCAGCTTGCCGGTACAAACACCAGATACCGGAGGGCTCACGCCGCTCCGCTCGCCGGATTCCTTTCTGGCGGCGCGGAGTGTATTCATCATTGAGTTGGCAGTGACTTCACCGATGGCGATTCCATGCAATCGCCAGCGGGGTCGTGGCCAGAGGCATGATGACCAGTGCGGAAAACGCGAGAATCATCGGGTACGCCACGACCGGCAAGTCTGCTGGTCGAAGGGTGATCCCGAGGATTGCAATTGCGATCCAGATGACCCCCGAGACGCACTGTGATTTTCGACTCAGGAATCTGCGTCGATGGGCTTTCACAAACGCCACCAGGGTCGCCCCGACAATGGTGATCGATCCGAGGAACATGCTGATCTCAAAAACCTGTTTCAGAAGCTCGACCGAAAAAACTTCCTTGATAAAAATCATGCCGATGCAGTAGAAAATCAGAGTAGACACTCCAATAAGCACAATTCGAGTGGCGCGGCCGGAAATGCTGATCACCGACAGGTTGGTCATTGCGATCCACGGCCCAAGCATCGTCAGCGGGAGATACCACGCTCGCAACTCTGGCGGAACAACCGGCACAGGAACATGGGGCATGAGTTGCGCGATCAGCAGGCATCCGAAGAAGCCAGCAGCCCACAATCCCCAGGCAATCAGCACACTTATGGCCGCTGTTTGCAGAATCGACTTTGCAAAATCAGAATTTGTGAACGGCAGGGTCGATTGAAAGTTCCCCATTCCTTCCTGGCTGTTGCTTCCCGCCAGATCGCGTATGGTTTCACTGCGATTTCTGGTCGTATTGCTGTTGAAAGAAAAGCCAATCAGCATTCCGGTGACTCCTGCCATCAAAGTCAGGAATCCGCTGCCTGCGAGGATGCCTTCATAAAACTCTGCCAGAGGAGGACCTTCGTTGACTCCGGCTGCGATTCGAATCAGCCACACGCTGACCACGACGACATAGATCAGGACCACGACGAGTGGCAACGCCAAACCCTTCAGAGTCCAGTCGTACCAAAGCTGAGCCCTGGCGGCAGATCGAAACGGTTGAATTCCGATCCCGGAAGTTGTGGTCATGGCATCCCATGTGCGCACCAGCCATTTCCAACCTCCCAGCGAAGGCATCCGTTCGCCGCACCGATCCCGCGCAACAGCCGCCACGGTTACTACGTACGCGATGCCAATAGCAACAAGCATTGTCGCAATTTCACGGGGTGTTAATTCGGACCACTGATGCGTCGGCTGTCTAAACCATGAACCGTAACGCGAATGCATCCAACCAAACAGGACGACGGGCGGCACACAGGCGACACTGATGCTCGTCAGTGTCCGATGCGAAATGGAAACTAATAGCTGCATTGATGCCCATGCGGCGACGGAGAACAACGCAGGGCCCCAGATTGGCCAATCCAGATGAAACAGGATGTTGTACGTCCAGGCTGCCACCGCGATTTCGATTGCCAGCAGGATGCCACCGGGAAACATATGCCAGGCGACCAGTGAAGCGGTGGAAATCGGAGCGGTGTACAGACGTGTCAGAGATCCCTGGGCTGGCAGGATGCCGCCTCCAAAACTTATCATGAGGAGCGGCATGAAACAGATATGGAGTACCAGCAGCGAATGATCCTGCGGGTCAACGCCCAGATGAGTGAACAAGGCGAACAACAGCATCGGCATCAGATTCCCGAGGACATAGAATCCGGGGATCCACCAGCGACCGTGCGAAAACATTTCCCACATCAGAGCCTGAGGAATCG
>JAYTAK010000394.1:0-1789 GCA_043737515.1 Candidatus Kuenenia sp.
GAATCTCGGGCTGGACCAGATCTGCCTTTATCATCTGGTTCTGTTCCGCGGAATGGCAGCGCCGTGGGCTCGGGACGCCCGACTGCTGGCTTCGCTGCCGAAAAATGAAACCGCATCACGAAACTGGGAAGCTCTTCGTGAGCATCTCATGGCACAGGGTTACCGCCAGACAACGCTGACTAATTTTGGGTTCTTCACACAATTTAGTGGCTATTCATCTGGGGCAGCAGGTTCAGTTTTCCGCAGTAGAAGAGGATTCTGATTCGATAGTTGTCGAAGTTACGGAAGCCTCGTGCAGCGGATTTCAGGGATTGGATGCGGCTGTTGAATCCTTCGGCCATTCCGTTGCTGATCCGGTGTCGAAACCAGGTAAGGATATTGTTCAGTCGGCCTTTGATCATCCTGGCCACTTTCTTCACAGGCTCCAGCCGGCAGCGTGAGGCCCACTGGTACCACAGGGCGAAGAACTTCTTTGCATCGCCGGCATGTCGGTACTCCCAGAACCAGCGAAAATGTTCCCGGATCGCCCATGCCCGAGATGTTTTCAGCTCAATGTCTTTGAGAGTGTCGAATTCCGCCCACTGTTCGTCACTGAGGTTCTCAGGATTGTACAGCCAGAGTTGCCTTGTACCTTTGAGTGTCTCGTCGCCGTCTTTCGTTAAGGCTTTGTGTTCCTGACGGCGAACCTTGTCCACGGCCTCATTGAGATGCTTTGAGATGTGGAAGCGATCATGCACAATTTCTGCGTCAGGAACATTGCTGACAGCACTGTTTTCAAACGCCTGCCACATGTCCATCGCCACGGCTTCAACGCCGCCTTTTTGCTCTTCTGAGAGTGTTTTCCACAGTTCGTCAGCGGAATTCTCATCGTGCCCCGGTGTGACCTCAAGGACTCGCGACCCGTTGATGTCGGTCAGCACCGAGACATAATCCTGGCCCCTTCCGAAACTCTTTTCATCCATCCCGACGTGTTTGATGTCATCGAGCTTTCGGTGAAACAAACCCCGCTCAACCGCCCGATCCATGATTCGCTGCAGACTGGTCCAGTTCAGTTTCAGAAGTCGCCTTCCCTGCTCCACGCTGGCTGCAGCCTGAAGCACACGGATCGCAAACGACTCAAACATCAGCGTGAACCGACCATGAGGTTCTGCCCAGGGGACTTCGCACGTCTTGACGCCGCATTGCTGACAATTTGTACGCGGTACACGAGCTACCAGAATTGTCTTAAACTGCATCGTGTCCAGATGCCGCCATTGCCGCTGCGGAGCATGATCCTTCAATGCACATGCCGCTCCGCACGCACTGCAGCAGTACGATTTCCCGGTCGCTTCCAGCTCAATGCGAACCTGCTCTCCCGGCAGATCCAGATCGACTTCCGTCACGCGCCATGAATCGTCCACGCCCAATAACTCAGAATAGTGCTGCGGTAGGGTTTTCATCCCAAAACTCTACTCCAGTCACCGACAGAAATCCCCGCAAATCCAACCACTAGCCATTAACTTCCGCGAAGAACCAAACAATGCATGGTGTTCCTCACACGACACCATGCGATTTTCCGCTCACACAGTTGTATGAGCGGAAGTGGTTCCGGGCGGACGGCTTCTGTTGAGTGGGGTGATCGGACTCCCAGCGATCAGGACATCAGCGTGACCGAGCGGCTGGAGCAGTCGGCTAAGGTCATCGGCATTCCACTGAACGATCACATTGTGGTGGCCGGTGACAGGGCCATCAGCATTCAGGAATGGCGGTCGAGGCACCCGTGGTAATGCTGGTGCGGCAGGAGGAGGTC
>JAYTAK010000395.1:0-21864 GCA_043737515.1 Candidatus Kuenenia sp.
CAGACACCTGCCGGAACGGCGCTGCGCTTGGTCCGGCCTACCCCAGAATAAAACCTTGAAGAGCCACCAGCCTCAAACAAAAAAGCCCGGCACTTATGAAATGCCGGGCCTCTGGTGTGCTTAAGCACGCAGTGCAAATGATCGACAACTCAGCCCGCGTAGAACGGGTGAGCGGCAGAATCGCGTTTTGAAATGACTTCATCAACAGAAGGTTCATTCTTCATCGCGCGTGCGATCGACAGCTTGGTGGCTTCGTAGTTGTACTGATAAATCTTCTTATCGTCAGCAGCTTCCCAGTGAATGAAAACACCACACACGATGACCAGATTCTCGCATTGATCCTTTGGGATCACGCCGGCTTTGACGCTGTCCGTGACGGCATCAGCAACGCCCTTTTGAGCCGGTCCAAACATCTGGACCGCCTGGCGAGCGCCCTTGATGGTCACTTTTGTGATCATCACGGTCGATGGCTTGACGCACAGGTTTGGAGTGCCAGCCAGCAGGTTGCTGTGGCCCATCTTCTGATTTGCGAGTGCGTGGGCAAACGCTGATCCCACTGGACCGCCTTTGTCACCGATTAACAGGTCGATGTGAGCAACTTCGTTGCCTTCACCGCAGAGTGCTTCGCCTACATACATTGACATTCTCTTTTTCCTTCTTTGCAAAAAAACAGCCGAATCAAAAAACAGCGACCGCAGACAATTCATAAAAACAGCCCTGGCATTTATGGCTGTCTTTTTCAGGACCACACTTTTCAGTTGTCTGCGGAAGCAGCATCCCGCTGCTTCTGCAATAAGGTGCCTGTGTTGTGGACAAGGTCGCCTGACAGATGGAACATACCGGCCATGATTGACTTCCGCAGAAGCCTCGGATCAACTTCCGGCATGTTCGACCTGTCACAGCATCGCGAGTTTTGTGCGGATCTTCAACTCACCGGCCTCAGATGTCGCCAACTTCACCGAAACTTAAAGCAATCTCAAACCGAAAAACCACTCGATCCGTCCTGTTGTGCGGCGCCAGTGTTCGCAGCCTTGCCGAATCTGCGATTGCAGCCGGATTGCGTCCTTTGTGCGTGGACTTTTTCGAAGATGAAGATTTGAAGCACATGCTAGGCTGCGGACGCGGTCGTTTTGTCGGTCGGATCGACAGTTTTACACAGCTTCCCAGGCGAATTCACTCAGTTCGCAATTCCATTCCCCTGCTCTGGGCGGGTGGACTTGAAAATCACTCTGACGTGCTGCGCGAAATCGGCAGGCATCGACCGATGATTGGACCCGCTCCGGACAGCATTGATCAACTTCGAGATCCGTGGAAGCTGCAAGCCTGGCTGGCAGAGGCGAAGATCGGCGTCCCTCGACTGGCCACGGAGGCGACAGCCGACGCGGATTGTCACTGGCTGCGAAAATCAGTGGCCAGCTCCGGAGGGCTCGGGATCGACGTTCATCGCCTCGGCAGTCCAATCACTCAAACCCCTGAATCGCGTGGCATGTATCTGCAGGAATACATCGACGGTGTGCCAATGTCCGCAACTCTGTGCGCAGATGCGTCGGGAGTACACTTGTTTGGTATGTCACAGCAACTGATCGGATGGCCGTCACTGGGCGCGTCGGGGTTCTTGTTCTGCGGCAATATCGGCCCCGTTGATCCCGGTGAACAGGTGACTCAGCAGGTGCTGGAAGCAGCACGCCATCTCGCTGATCATTCCGGCCTGCGCGGTGTGTTTGGAATCGACTTTGTCCTGCGGCAGGGACGTGCGTGGTTTCTGGAAGTGAATCCGCGCGTCACGGCATCGCATATGCTCTTCGAGTTGCAACAACCGGGTCTGATCATTCATCGCCATCTGGCAGCACTGGGTTGGATGCCCGTGCGTCCGCGAAGATCGCTGGAGAAAAATACGTCACGTACGCACGTCGCTCTGTCGCCAGTTGCCGCGCGGCTGATTCTGTGGGCTCGTGAAGATCTGCGAGTGCCGGCAGGATTCGGTGAAGAGCCCTGCTCGACTTTCAGAATCACTGATCGTCCGCAGCCCGGGACTTTGGTTCCACGCGGCCGTCCGTTCTGCTCAATTCAACTCACCGGAGACGACTGTGACGACATCATCCGGCAGCTCATCCGGCTGGAAGACATGTCCTGCGACAGCTCAAATCCCTGTGCTGGCACGCTGCGTACGCTGGGTTATGCGACCGCGCCCATCGCTGGCCAACTGAAGCTGCTGTGGCAAAAATACACTTGCTCAAGGACCAGATCATGAAGCAATAATTTCAGATTTCAAATTTCAAATTTGAAATCTCAGATTCCAGGTCCGCCACTGTGAGACCTGCCCGACGCTTCAGAGATCACCGCCCTCCGCAGCGATCAGTGTGGCGCTAAACTACGCTTACTTTTCAAAACATGTTGCCGATGAGTCAAGTTTTGGGTGCGATGGTGAGCCGATTGAATGTAGGATGGACATTCATGTCCGTCGCATGGCCATAAAACACGGTCGAAGCGATGGTTATTTGAACTTGACAGCCGCTCGATAATGCGACCTTGTTTGGCCAATGCCTCGGACATGAATGTCCAAGCTACAGGAATCGCCGCCTTGCACCGAGTTGCCACAACCCTGCCCGTCTCTGGTTCCAGTCATTCCGGATTTGGCCACAATGCGTTAAACTTTCGCGGCGGGACGCAGCGACTGCGATTCGACACGAAGTCGGTCCGCGCAACTGAGATTTACAATCCATTGGTTTGAGGCGAGCGGCGAAGCCGCGATGCCTCGCTAGATCCTTTCTTTCGAACAACTGCGCATTTTGCGCGCATCTTTTCGACCGTTGTTCTTTCGGATTTCGGATTTCGGATTTCGGATTTCGGATTTGCGGCTTCGCCGCGCCAGAATCTACTCGGGGAATACAAACGGGGGCAGCCGTAAATGCAACGCAGAAAGTGGATGACATGCCGCGTGTGACGCGATAGACTGCCTTGAATTCTGTCGAGGGTTTCTGCCCCGTGAAATGCCCTGAGGCTCGATCATGTTGGAATACGCTGTTTCCCGACGAACAATGCTGGTGGCTTCGGCGACCGGGTTGGCCGCGTTGCCGGGCGTCGGCCTGTCGCGTGCTGCGGCAGGGGAAACTCCGGCGTCTGGCATCGTCAAGGCGGGAACGGCGAAATCCACGATTCTGTTTTTCCTGTGCGGCGGAGCTTCGCACCTGGATACGTGGGACATGAAACCCAGAGCACCGCTGGAATATCGCGGTCCGTTTTCGCCCATCGCCACGTCCGCGCCGGGGGTGATTCTGTCCGAACATTTGCCGATGCTGGCGCAACAGGCGCATCATCTGGCGGTGGTCAATTCGATCGGGGGCAAGGTCAACACGAATGATCATCACGCTGGCTACTATTACAATCTGACGGGGCACATTCCTGATCCGACGTTCTTGTCGCTGGCCAACAATCGCACGCCGATGCCAGGCGACTGGCCTTTCATCGGATCGGTGGTTGCATCACGGCGGGCACGGAACGGAGATCTGCCGAACGCGATTACACTGCCGTACAAGCCAAGCCAGGCTCCGTACACACGCCCCGGTCAATTCGCTGCACGGATCGGCATTGAACACGATCCGCTCTATCTGCAGGGAAGTCTGGAACAGCCGTTGAAATTTCAGGCACCGTCGCTGGAACTTTCTGCAGGAACCGATCTGAGACGAATCGACGCCCGCCGCAATCTGCTCAGATCGATCGATGCCGCGCGGTTCGAATTTGAATCGGCTCAGAAAGCCAGTCGCTGGAATCGACAACAGGAACGAGCCTTCTCATTGCTGACCGCGTCGAACACCGCTGCCGCCTTTGACGTGTCTCAGGAAGCCGCCGCCCTGCGGCAACGATATGGCGAAACTGTGAACGGGATGAGCCTGCTGCTGGCGCGCCGGCTGGTGGAAGCAGGTGTTCCGTTTATCACCGTCTTCTGGATGGATGACGACAAGCGGCTCGGAAAGAAATGCGCCAGCGGCGGAGGCTGGGACACACACGGCAACAATTTTCGTTGTCTGAAGGAAGACCTGTTGCCGGAATTTGATCGCGGCTTTTCGGCATTGATTGAGGATCTGGCAGAGAGACAGTTGCTGCCTCAGACGCTGGTCATGGTGACCAGCGAAATGGGCCGCACGCCAAAGATCGGCGACCCGCGATCCGGTGGAGTCAGCGGTGCCGGTCGAGACCACTGGACGCACTGCCTGACTGACCTGCTGGCCGGTGGCGGAATTCGAGGAGGCCAGACGTATGGTTCCAGTGATCGGTTGGGGGAATATCCGAAAGACAACCCCATCACGCCGGCAGATGTGGCTCACACTGTTTACCACGCGATGGGAATCCGCGACCTGCAGGCCACCGACGAACAAGGCCGCCCCTTTAACCTGCTGGATGTCGGGCAGCCGTTGTATTCATTGTTTTGATGCATTCGTCATTGCTTCGGTTTAGCCACATGCTGGTCGATCAGGACAGTATTTCCATCCGGATCGTGAAGCGTGAAATCGCAACGGGCGGGCTCAGCATGACCAAGCCTGGGGCCTTGACTTCGGAGATCCGGTCAAGGTTGAAGTGTTGCCGCCAGAGTGGTTCAACGGACGATCCAGCGGCGGCTTCCTGAAGAGAGTTTTTGGTGGTCCTCCGGCAGAACCGATCGACTGGCGCACAGCAGAGCATCCGATGGCAGTCAACATGACCGAGTCCCTCCTTGAGCAACTCAAATCCGATCCTGAACTTGCCCGTGTCGCCGACGACGAAGGCTGGACTTTTCTGCATCAGTTAGCGCTCGCCGGTGCCGCGACTCATGTCGATCTGCTCTTAAAACACGGTGCCGACCCCAAAGCCCGGACTGGCGGTGGCGCGTCACCGCCCAACAGGACAAGACGATCTGCGAAAGTTGTAGTACTTCGTGGTGGCCCATTGCTCGTCAACACGAGCGACGGCCTATGTCACAGGCTGTAGAATTCGCGTTCGGAACCATTCCGGCAATCGCTCGGATTCGATCTTCAGTTCGTAATTCCCATCAGGATCGAACTCGGCCAGCCACACAGGTTCCGGTCCCGAGTTATCGAAGAAGTACGCGCGATAGGAATTCGCAATCGCTTCCGGAGCCAATTCGAGACAGCGGTTGTACCGTTCACGGATCTTGTCTTCAGGAACGGCATGCCCGCCGGATGCCACACGCGACCGAACTCGGGCCACATTCAGTTCGGCCGAATTCGTGCTGACGAAATACAGGTAAGTCTTGTAGCCAGCCGAGCGTGCTCGTCCGAAGAACTCGACCTTACTGCGATGAGACATGACGGTCTCAAACGAGAACGACGATCCTCGCTTCATCAGTTCTTCACGCAGGAAGTCGACGATGGAAGCCGCGAGGTAGCCGTTGCCTCCCGAGGCAAACAGGACCGAACCATCCAGCCGGGCTGAGGTGAAAAAGGGATGGTGGTCAGCGATGCGTTTTCCCGTGCGAAGCACGTCGAACAACCGGTCAAGCGAGATATCGACCTCCAATGACGCGAGGTCCAGTCCCGTGCTCACCAGCGCGCGTTCCACGTCATCGGCGTTGAGGAAGTGGTTCAACCGAAACACACCATCCGGCGACCGCTCCTTCGCCAGGTTGCGGATGATGCTCGATTTGCCTGATCCATTCGGGCCAGCGATCATCCGCAGTCGTTTGCTGCGTTCGCTGCTCACGGAGTGGCTCCCGTATCCCGAGCCTCGTTGGCGATGTACGGTTTCTTGGTACCGTCAGAATAGAGCCAGACCAGCGTCCCGTTCTGCTCGACGACAACCGGTTGATTGGCGTCGAAGGCCGAATGTAAAGCGCGACTGCCAACACGCTTGAGCGCCCGGTTCATCTCTTCGTCCGTCGGGAGCTCTTCGTCGTCTTCATCCTGCGCAGGTGTCCAACGCTCAAACCCATCGCTTTTCAGTTGCCTCTTCCAATGAATCGCGGCGGCATGTCGGGGCTCGATGCCGTAGAGACTCAGCAGCAGTTCTAGGGCGATGTCGAAGTAGCGGTCGTCGTCGCGGAAGTCGCTGGCGACATGAGCCTGAAGGACGGGCGGAAGGGACTCCTTCGGATCGCCTGCCAGCAACAACGGAATGACGGCGGCGTGACCATCGGCCGGGCCGGTCAGGCGGCTCCAGACGACTTTCATTTCCAGAGCCACTACGCTGCCGGTGCTCGGATCCTTGTTCTCATACTTTCGCCGATACTCCGGCGTGCCGACGATCAGCACTCGGTCGGCCTGCTCGATGCGGTCGATGAAGCGTTGCAAATCCGCTCCGGGTCGGTTTTCCCAGCGGTCCAGAATCACCGTGATGCCGGCCTTGTCGAGGTCCGTTGCCAGGCGGTGCTCGACCCAGCGTTCGTGATCGGTGTTGCCCCAGGCATAGCTGACGAAGCATGTCGGGGCGGTTCGCTTTTCCTTTGCCGCGACGCGCGTGAGTTCGAACAGGATCTCTTCGAACTTCGTCCGCCGTTCCGCGATGGCACCTTCGTGAGCAATCTGTTTTTGCTGCGCGGGCTTGACGCTCAGCGGTTCGTCCGGTGGCAGCGTCACCAACTCGCCGCAGTCCTCGCAGAAGACTTTTGACTTGCCTGACTTCAGTCGCCGGGCCATGACCGCGCGATCGACCGGCGTGCCGCACTTGCCGCACTTCACCGGTCGCACGCGGCGGACGTGCGTGTCGCGACTGCTCAGCATCTGCTCGACGAGCCCCTCGAAGACCTGCCGGACGTTCGCGCTGGCGTCGCGACTGAAGAGCAGGACGATCGTCCGTTCGTTGTCGTCGCGGATCTGCCGCACGCCGCAGATTTCCTGGCGAGCAGACTGGAACCACGCGACGTCGTGAGCCTGATCCGTGCGAGCAAACAGGTTCGTGTAGCCCAGCAGGACGACCAGTCCGGCGAATGTGTTCTCCGTCGAGCCGCTGAGGATGTACGAGGCCCCGTTCTCGGTGATCAGGTCATCGCGCTGCGGCTTCTTCAGGTTCATCAAATCGGGGAAGACCAGCAGCTTGATCGCGCCAGCGTGTTCGCGGAAGCAGCGGTAGCTCAGCCGGTTGGTGAGGAACGCTTCGATGGTTCCATCCAGCAGCAGTTCGCGGTCGGACTCGGACAGGCCGGTGAGTTCCCGGAAGCCATAGCTGCCATCGAACAGGCGACCCTCCTCGACGGCCCCCAGTCCGCGCTCGTTGCGGCGGGCTTCGAGCACAATCGAGGCCGCGAGGTTGTTCAGCAGTTCGGGCACCAGCAGGATCCGCTCTTCGCCCGAGGAGAGCACCAGCATTCGCACAAAGCCCTGACTGCTCAGATGCCGGATCGCGGTCAGCAGTTGGGGGTCGGTGAAGTCTTCGAGCGGCAATTCCGACGCCGGCTTCCGTTTCTTCCGAATCGCCAGCCCCAGTTCCGTTGCCGTGTAGATGACCTGCTTGCGAGTGCGGCTTTCCTTCAGCGCCAACACAAAATCCTTGATTCGCTTGAAGACCGCGTCGGTCGAGACGGCCTCTTTCAAGTCCCACGGAATCGCCTGCTTGATACGTTGGAGCAATTCCTCCAGCCCGACGTTGTCGCGAGCGCTGGTGGCGATCCAGCCTCCGGCGATGACTTGTCGTCGGCAGAATTCGTTGAGTTCCTGATCGGTCAGCACCGGATGCCCGCGATCGACGCGCGCGGCAACGAGGATCTTCGGGCAGGCGACGGGAAGCTGACGCAGCCAGTACTCGGCGCTCCCCAGCGGATCGCGGTTGTTGGTCGGGTCGAACAGGACCAGCGCGAGGTCCGCGTCCTGAATCGAGAGGGCATGGATCAGCCGGTAATCGGGTTGCCCGGCGAGATCCCACAAGACGGCTTCGCACTGCGTGCCGTCCTGGCGTGTGGTCGCCAGTTGGTTGAGCACCCAGAACTGCTGGCCGTGAGTCGAATCGTGCTCGCGGTACTCGCCATGCGCCAGCCGCCAACCCAACCCGGTCTTGCCGACGCCCGAGTCCCCCACCAGCACAATCTTCGCCGTCGCGGAATGCACCGTCTTCGTCAGCCGCACGGCGCTAGCCGCGGTTCCGTCCGCGTTCGATTCACCGGCGGATAGCGCCTTGCCGCTCACAGAACCACGGCCGAGCAACAGATTGCAGTCGAGTTCATAGAGATGAATCTCGCGGCAGCGCTCGTCGTTCGGCGTATCCGGCGGCGAGCTGGCGGTGGCCAGCCGCGGTCGCGCCGCGGTCGCCGCGGGATCAAAGGCAAGCGCGGGAATCCACTCGTACTTGCTTGCCGACACCGGAATGACCGCGACCGTCTCCCACGTCGCGCAGCTCCACAGCCGGATCGTCTGATCGTTGCTCTTTGAGGCCAGAAGCTGGCCATCAGGCGAAAAGGCGACGACGTTGACGATGCCCGTATGCCCTTCGAGCGTGCGGAGCAACCGGCCGCTCGCCGCCTCCCAGAGCTTCACCGTGTAGTCGCTACTCCCGCTGGCCAGCGTCCCGCCCTGCGGAGCAAACGCCACGCTGTTGACCGGGCGATGGTGCCCTTCGAGCGTGCGGAGCAGCCGACCGCTCGCCCCCTCCCAGAGCTTCACCGTGTTGTCGTCACTCCCGCTGGCCAGCGTCCCGTCCTGCGGAGCAAACACCACGCTCATGACCAAGTCCTGGTGCCCTTCGAGCGTGCGGAGCGACCGGGCGCTCGCCGCCTCCCAGAGCTTCACCGTCTTGTCGCCACTCCCGCTGGCCAGCGTCCCGCCCTGCGGAGCAAACGCCAAGCTCCCGACCCAGCCTTGGTGCCCTTCGAGCGTGTGGATCAGTCGGCCGCTCGCTGCAGCCCAGACCTTGACCACTGCGTCGTTACTCGCGCTGGCCAGCGTCCCGCCCGGATCAAACGCCACGCTGTTGACGGAATGCTGGTGCCCCTCGAACGTGCGGAGCAGCTGGCCGCTCGCCACATCCCAGAGCTTCACCGTGTTGTCGGCACTCCCGCTGGCCAGCGTCCCGCCCTGCGGATCAAACGCCACGCTCATCACTTGCCCTGTGTGCCCCGCGAGAACGCGAACGAGCTTCACCCCCGGCGGCAGCTTCGCCCCCGCCTCCCGCCCGCTCGGATCGCCGCGACCTTCGGCCTGCTTCTTCTTCCCCATCGCCTCACCTCACCTTTGCCACCGTCCACTGACACTCTTGGAAGAGCATTCTATCCATCTTTCCTGCGTTGCGACAGACATACGGATGGGACTGTTCGCTTGCGGCACTGTTGGCTTGCGAAGGGTGCAGTCGCGGATGATTGTTAAAGTAGGTCCTTTCTGCCGGAAAGGATTTTCATTTGGCCGTAAGGCGAACCGCCGTGGGACGCACATCCGCTCCACGTCGCCGCGTGAAGCTTCTTTCGACCGCGACTCGTCGCTGGTCGCGGCGTGGCCGCGAAGTCCTGCTCGGCAAGCAGGACCTACCGAAATCGGCGACTGCACCCCTTTCGAATCAACGTCAACACTGACGTGCGTCAAGTTTGACGCAGGTTTACATTGCTGTGTATTTCCTGGTGGCGTGAGATCATTGCCGCAGCTCAGGCACCAGGGGTTTCCACAGCCAAAGTATTCTGCGAATCGCCAATTGCCCATGATGCGAAGCGTGCATCCAAAGTCACCGAGCCGTGGGAACAGGATTTGAACCTCTGTGCGAAACCTGACCATTCAAAGCAAAAAAGCGATGACAAGTCATCGCTTTCTTTGAGTCGCGGGCTGGAATCCCTTCCGGACTCAGCCCGAATGGCGTGGACTTAGGGAATCCAACGGCGAGCGGGGGACGTAAGTCCCCTGATTTGCTTGGGTTCCCCACGAATATCAGGGGATTGACATCCCCCGCTCGCCTTAAGTCCACGCCATTGGCACTCAGCCCCCCCTGCGGCACAAATCAACCAGCAATCGGCTTGACCCAGATGTTGCGATACCGCAGCGGATCGCCGTGGTCCTGGAGGTAGATGGGGCCGTCTTCCGGTCCTTCGGCCACCGGGGCCGCGCGTGTGCCGCGAGGGAGTTTGACTTTTTCATGGATGACCACACCATTGTGCTTCACGGTTATCCAGGCGTCGTCGGTCTTCTTGCCGGCCGCGTCGAATTCTGCGACGTAGTATTCGATGTCGTATGTCTGCCAGCTCAGAGGCGGGAAGCACATGTTGACGTTGGGTTTGCGGATTTCGTAGATTCCGCCGCATTCGTTGTTTTCACCCGCCAAGCCGAAAGAATCCAGCATCTGGACTTCATAACGTCCCTGCATGTAGCATCCGCTGTTGCTGCGTGCCTGGCCGCGAGCGTTTGGCATGTACGACAGCATGAACTCCACATGCAGTTCGAAACTGCCGAATTTCTCTTTGCTGGTGACGCCCGGCAGCAGCAATTTGTCTTCGCTCAGCTTCCCGCCTTCAAAATGATCGGCAGTCGAGCCGTCGAACAGCACGACCGCACCTTCCGGCGGTTTGCGTCCGTTCGTGGATGATACGCGAGTTGCCTTTGATAACTCACCTAAAAGCACCTTGTCGGCGTGGGCGATCACCAGGCTGCCGTCTTTAATTTCGCCTTGTCCCGTTTCGCCCTTGAGCACGGCAGTCGTACCATTCACTTCGCCAACTCCGCGCATCGGAGGGTTACCGTCCCAGCCATCGCCGGGCAGGCCGCCGATGTACGCCGCCCATGCCAGTTTGTTGTTGCCTTCCGAAACCACCTGGACTCCCAGTTTGACTTCATTATCACCCACTTTGATCGTCCCGGTGTATTCGCCCTGAATGGCGAACTCCGGCCCGGCCTCTTCGCTGGTGAGGTACGCTTTTTTGGGATCAGTCGCATCGTCAGCAAGGACGCTGCCGCAAATCATGGCAATCGCGGCGGAGAAGTGGATCAGTTTCATCGATTGGAACTCCCGGTGAGATGGATTGAACGTGACTCGCGTGTCGTGGATCGGTGTTGACCTGACGCAGTTTCAGAACCAGTTACCAGTTAACTATGCCCGGCCTTCCCAACTGGACTTCATGAATTTCAGACCGTTCTTCGCAAGGTACTCTTCTGAAGAGAACATGCGACGCCAGATACGAGTCGCTGCGGCAAGTTCCGGCAGGGCCAGACCGAATGCTTCAATCATCAGCCAGCCGTCATAGTTGACGCCCTTCAAAGCCTTGAAGGATTCGTCCCAGTTGACTCCGCCGTCGCCCGGAGTCGAACGGTCATTTTCGGAAATATGAACGTGAGCCAGTTGATCGGCACAGGCTTTGACGGCCTGAGTGATCGATTTTTCTTCGATGTTCGCGTGAAACGTGTCATACATGGTTTTGACATGCGAGTGACCCAGTTCACGACAGAACAAAGCGGCATCGGCAGCGCAGTTGAGGAAGTAACATTCAAAGCGATTCAGGTACTCGACGACCAGGGTCACGCCGTGGGCTTTCGCGTAGTCACCAGCCTGCGACAGAATTTCCTTCGCGCGGTTCCATTCGTCTGGTGTCCGCCCGGCACCGGAGAATTCTCCGAGAGCCGAGTGAATCGGACCGCAGAGCAGAGTCGATCCGGCGGCAGCACAGCAGTCAATCGCCTGTTTCAGGCGGGCAAGTCCGGCAGCCCGAATGGCAGCATCCGGAGAAATCGGATTCTGGTCTGGCGTGCAGACCGTCACGGCGGTCGATTCCAGTCCGCACTTTTTCAGTTCAGCACCAATCTTCACATACTGGCTGACATCGAAGTCAAACATGGGAAGCTCGACACCGTCAAAGCCCCACTGTTTCAGGCTGGTGAGCAATGGAAAATGCTGTTCGGTGACTCCGGACGTCCAGAGCAGAAGATTCATGCCATATTTCATCAATCAGATTCCTTGTTGGAAGAGAGTACAGAATTGCCAGCAGTGGCTCAGATATCGGAGCGTTCGGAAATCAGGTGGCGGCGGAAATCTTGCTCAGGAAGTCGGCGGGCGGGGCTCCCATGATATTGAAGCCGCAGTCCACGTGAACGACTTCACCTGTCATTCCGCTCGAAAGCTTGCTGAGCATCACCATGCCCATGCTGCCGACTTCATCGACATCCAGATTGCGACGTAACGGAGCAATTGTGGCATTCACAATCTGCATCTTGTCAAAGTCACCCACGCCGCTGGAACTCACTGTTCGCAGCGGTCCGGCACTGATCGCGTTGACGCGCGTGCCGAACGGCCCCAGTTCACTTGCGAGATACCGCACGCAACATTCCAATGCCGCCTTACAAATGCCCATCAGGTTGTAACCAGGGATGACTTCCTCACCGCCAAAATAGGACAGCGTCAGAATACTGCAGTCCGCGCTGAGTGCGTCCTGCTTCTTCGCTGCGCCGGCGACTGCCAGCAGGCTGTACGCGCTGATTTCCATGGCCGACTTGAAGCCGTTTCGACTGCACGCATAAGTTGGCCCTGTCAGGTCAGCGGGCGGAGCGAACGCGATGCTGTGTACGATGAAGTCGATCTTGCCAAACGTCGCGACCGCTTTTTCAATGACTGCGGCGATATGTTCGTCGTTGCAGACGTCCATCGGCATCAGGAACTTGCTGCCGATCGGATCCACCAGTTTGCCGACTTTATTCTGATTCTTAGGACGGTCACCGGTGTCCGGGAGATGTGTAAATCCCATCTCCGCGCCTTCCCGATGCAAATGTTCGGCTATGGACCATGCGATCGATCGATCATTGGCGACCCCAAGCACGATGCCCTTCTTCCCCGTAAATAAACCCATTTGTCGTCTCTGCTTCTGAAACTGGATGCTCTGCTACAGGTTTTCAAAAAACCACTCTAAAACCGCAGTCCACATGACGTGGACTGAGTCCGCAGAATGATAGAGCCTGACTTTGCCTCGTAAAAGCGAGTGGCAGGAATCATCGCTCAGTTCTGCCGACATGCTGGAAAGAAGGTACTTTCCGGGAATCTGGAGCATCTGGCTGAAGTAGAGGCTTCAGTCTGTTGTGGTTGATTCTGCTACGAACCCAGGCTCACCCACTGCCGACGCTGGTGACTCCGCAGAATGGCTTCGCAAATCTGGATTTCGCGGTGGCCGTCACTGAAAGTCGGAAAACCTCCCTGCCGGGCCTCCGGACTGCGGCGGATGTCCGCATAGAAGGCGGCAAAACAGGCTCGAAAGGAATCGGCATAGCCTTCATTGTGTCCACCGGGATAGGCGGCGTGAATTCTCGCATCGGCAGACAGTAACGCAGGATCACGCATCAATTGTTCGTTCGCAGAATCGCGATGCCCCAGCCACAGCGAATTCGGGGTCTCACTGTCCCACGCGACCGCACCATCCGATCCGGCGATTTCGAACCGTAGACAATTCTTGCGACCGGCGGTCACCTGAGACACATGCAGCGTTCCTCGGGCACCACCGGCGAACTTCAGCAGGATCGCGCCGTAGTCGTCGGTTGTGACAGGCACTTCAAACCCGATGCTGGCTTCTGGCTTTGTATCCTTTCCGGAGAACGTCACCACTTCACCCGCCGGACGCAGGCGCGTCGGATAGAACGTGACCAGATCCGCCAGCACCTCTTCAACTTCCAAACCCGTCATCCACCGAACCAGATCCAGCCAGTGCGTTCCGATATCCGCAACGGCTCGCAACGCACCGCCTTCATCGGCGAGCACGCGCCAGTTGTAGTCGGTTTGCTTGATCAACCAATCCTGCACATAGCTGCCGTTGATGTGAAAGACGCTGCCCAGCGAACCTGTTTGCAGTCGACTGCGAACTTCCGCACACAGCGGATAAAAGCGAATGTTGTAATTGACTCCCGCGCAGAGTTCCGGATGCTCTGCGGCCAGATCCCGCAGCGCGGCGGATTCCTGCGATGTCATCGCCAGCGGCTTTTCGCACAGCACATGCTTTCCCGCCGCGATCGCGCGCGTCACGATTTCAAAGTGCGACCGATTTGGCGTGCAGACATGAATGCAGTCGAGCTGCGAATCGCTCAGCAATTCATCGAGACTGCTGAATGCCTTCGGGATGCCAAGCTGTTCGGCGGCAGTTCGCGACTTTGCACCTGTTGATCCAAGGATGCCATAAACTTCCACGCCATTGCGGCGCAGCGCATCGGCGTGGACCCAACTCATGAAACCTGTACCCAGGATGGCGGTGCGGATGATTGTCATTGTGAAGACGTTTCTTCCTGGACGGCGATATGACCAAAAAACAAACGAATGAGGACAAACGAATGGGGACAAACGAATGGGGACAAACGAATGGGGACAAACGAATGGAGGCTCTATTCGGTTGTCCCCATTCGGTTGTCCCGAAATGATGGTTTGTGGAACATCGTTCCCTGCTGCGCCCGGGAACTTCGGCGGATCACGATGATCAACGGATACTGCATTCTATGATCAGGCTGATGAGGGCCTTGTTTCCGAGTTGTTCAAACTTCGTGAATCGAATCCGCACGGCGTCCTGCCCGTCGCGAGCGGGTTGAATATCCTGACTTTCGCCAATGGCGGCGATGGCTCCGAGGGTAACTTTTCCGGATGGAGAATACAAAATCAAATCAACGCCATCGGAACGCTTGGTGTGCAGTTCCGCGACCGGATTGCCGCTTTTTGCTTCGGTCCAGTTGATCTTGCTGCGGATTCCGTAATCCACGTCGCATTTTTCAAGATGCGATTCCACAACAGGCAACAGACGTTCCACAATCTTAATGTCCCAGACTCCGCGGCCGGTTGCCGGCACTCCTTTTTTCATCAGGTGCCATTTACGCCCAAGCTGCTTCCAGGGCATCAGGTCGTCTGGATTCGTGGCTTCTGCCGTTGACAGCGTCAGGTACGATTTCAGCGCCTTCTTCAGGAACTGGCGGAACGCCGGTGTATCCACCTCAGATTTTTTCCAGACTTTGATCGTCACTTCCTGCCAGGCCGTTTTGAGATTCCTGGCTTTCACACGAGGATCGCGACCGTAGGCCTGCACGTCTTCCATATCGTCGAGCGGCCTTAACCCGAGACTGGCGTCAAGTTCTTCCGTCGTGAACTCATTCTTCCTGACACGAAAGCACAATGACAGCAACCATTCGCCACCACTCCGTGCGTGCAGGAACCAGCCGAGTCCCTTTTCCGCGCGGACTTCGATGGTCGCTCGATCATTCCAGTTCGTCGGTGCCAGATCGTGCTCTTTTTCCAGCAGTTCGATCACATAATTCAGCGCCTGTCCGTCCCAGCGACAAGGCTGGCCGCTATGAGCGATGCGATCCTGAGTATGCCATTTGCGGCCATCGACTTCCCAGGGCAGTTTTGCCGATCGGCCGAGTTCCTCAATGCTGACATCACCCTTTTGTTTTGCAGTTACTGCAACGGCATCAAATGTCTCAATCGCCCCGCGCGACGATTCCGCGAGGACCGGGGCGAGGAGTTCGCCGGTCCAGGATCGCAGTGCTTTGAGCGGGATGGCGCTAGCCACCGATTTTTTTTCCCGGCCCTTGTGGCCAACACCGACGGCTAGCGCCGTGCCGCTCACTGTTGCGTACTCAACGACATCTTCCGGAGTTCCCTGGATGACAATCTGTCCGCCGCCGGCACCAGCTTCCGGACCGAGGTCAATGACCCAGTCGGCGGTCTTGATGACGTCGAGATTGTGTTCGATGACAACGACCGTGTTGCCCTGTTCGACAAGGCTGTTGAGCACGCTCAGCAGTTTCAGAATGTCGTCGAAGTGCAGTCCTGTTGTGGGTTCATCGAGCAGATACAATGTACGCCCACGATGCGGGCGACACAGTTCCGCCGCCAGTTTGATCCTTTGCGCTTCACCGCCGCTGAGTGTTGGTGCTGACTGACCGAGCGTCAGATATCCCAGACCGATGGCTTCCAGGGTCGCCAGCGGGCCGCGAATTTTGGGCACGTTGCAAAACAGTTCCAGTGCCTTGCTGATCGACATCTCAAGCACATCGGCAATGCTGCAGTCGTTGAATTTGACGGTCAGTGTTTCCGCATTAAACCGTCGGCCTCGGCAAGTGGGACATTCGACCCAGACATCGGGCAGGAAGTGCATTTCAATCTTCTGCTGACCCATGCCTTCACAGTCTTCGCAGCGTCCGCCCGCGCGATTGAAGCTGAAACGCCCCGGTCGGTAGCCGCGCACTTTTGCTTCCGGCATCCGGCAGAACAGCTCGCGGATTTCATCGAACATGCCGGTGTACGTCGCCGGGTTTGATGCCGGGGTTGAACCGATCGGATTCTGATCGACCAGCACCATCTTGCTCAGATGTTCGACGCCTTTGAGTTCTCGAAACGCTCCCGGAGTTTCCGCGATGATGTTCAATCGTCGCGCGACCGCTCGGGCCAATGTGTCCATGATCAGCGAACTTTTGCCCGAGCCGCTGACGCCCGTGATGCAGGTCAACGTTTTCAGCGGAATCCGCAGGTCCACGTTCCGCAGGTTGTTCTGCTGGGCTCCGAGGAGTTCGACCCAGTCCATAGGAGATTGGCGAGCGGTGGGTGTCAGCCCACCGGTACGTTTGCCTTCACTGACGTTCTGAGTTTTCGAAATCGAAGTTGTACCGGAGGGCTGACGCCCACCGCTCGCCGGTTGTGCGTGGGTGGATTCCATTCGCCGCACCGCTGGCACCGGAATGCACCGAGTGCCACCCAGATATCCGCCGGTCATCGACGCTTTGTTCTTTTTCAACTCCGCCGGTGTGCCTTGCGCCACAACCGTGCCGCCAAGTCGCCCGGCGCCTGGTCCGAAGTCGTAGAGCCGATCCGCAGCGTTGAGTACTTCACGATCATGCTCGACCAGCAGCACGGTGTTGCCGAGATCCCGCAGTCGCTTGAGGGCAACCAGCAATCGTCCGTTGTCACGCGGGTGCAGCCCGATGGTTGGTTCATCGAGTACGTAGAGCACGCCTGTCAGCGATCGCCCCGCCTGTCCCGCCAGACGGATGCGCTGGGACTCGCCGCCGGAAAGTGTCGGCATCGAACGATCGAGCGTCAGATAATCCAGTCCCACTTCGACAAGGAAGTTCAGGCGATGCGTGGCCTCATTGAGCAGATCGCCGGCAATCTTCTTTTCGTCTTTCGACAGTTTCAGGCCCAGCAGGAACGCGAGCGATTGAGACAGCGGCATCCGACACAACTGAGGCAGCGTCAGATTTCGCAGCCGCATGGCAGATGCTTCCGCCTCAAGCCGGCTGCCGTGGCACATCGTGCAGTCTCTCTCTCCTGCCATTTCGATCAAAGACTTGCGGTGCGAAAATGACAACCGTGACGCCGCTTCAATCGCCGGATAAAGCCCCTTGTATTTGAAACGGAAAGTCCCGTAGCTCAGTCGCTCCGACGACTGAGATTCCGATCCCGCACCTCGCTCCAGGTCCAGGGTCGGCGTTCCTGTCTCGGTTCGAATACCCCTGTTCCTTTTGGTCCTCATCACTGCCGCGTCAGACGTACCGGAGGGCTGACGCCCACCGCTCGCCGGAGAAACTTCGACCCATGTATTCTCATCGCCATACAAGACAAGCCGTTGCTGTGGGGGACTCAGCAAATACCAAGGCTGATCCAACGGCAGATCAAACGTCGTCGAAATGGCATCCAGCATCATCCGGAACGGGGCATTGGTCTTCGGATCCGGCCACGCTCCGATCGCGCCGTCCAGCAGACTGCGTTCGGGGCTCGTCACCAGCATTGCCTGATTGGCACCGAATTCCGTTCCCAGGCCTTCGCAGGCATGACACCAGCCGAGAGGACTGTTGAACGAAAACTTCTGTGGCGTCTGGCGCTCAAACGAACGCTGACACTTGCGGCACGACAGATGCAGACTGTATCGGTGCTGAATCCATTGCGGCTCGTCCTTTGCTGCATCGGCGATGGCGACGTGAATGATGCCCTTGCCCAGATCTAACGCGGCCTCGATGGAATCCGCAATTCGACTCCGTTGTTTCGAATCCACAGAAATCCGATCCACAACCACCGCCACGTTGTGAGCCTGCCGATGATCGATCTCCGGAACCTCATCGATCGGATACGTCTTGCCATCGACGCGAACCCGCGCAAATCCGTTCGCCCGCAAACGATCCCACACTTTCGTAAATGCCGTCGAACGATCGACTTCCATCGGTGCCAGCAACAGCAGCTTCGCACCGGCTCCCAGCTTCATCACGCTGTCGACGATCTGATCCGTCGTCTGCTGCACGGCCGGAACCTGGCATTTGGAACAGTACATTTCTCCCATACGCGCGAACAGAATTCGCAGGTAATCGTAGACCTCCGTCACCGTGCCGACCGTTGAACGCGGCGTAGATCCGACTGTCTTCTGTTCGATCGCAATCGCGGGACTCAGGCCCTGAATACTCTCGACTCGCGGCTTTGGCATCTGCCCCAGAAACTGCCGCGCGTACGACGACAGGCTTTCGACATATCGCCGCTGGCCTTCGGCGTACAGTGTGTCCATGGCAAGCGACGTCTTGCCACTGCCGCTCGGCCCGCAGAAGACGCTCATCTGCTCACGCGGCACTTCAAGGTCAATGCCCTGCAGATTGTGCTGCGCTGCACCGACGATACGAATCGTCTGGCTCAGAATAAACGGATCGGCCTTCGTCTTTGCGGCTTTGCCCTTCTTCGCTCCGCCCCTGCGTTTGAAGCCCGGCAGTACCGTTCGCAGCGCGACGCCCGTGTAGGATTCATCACACGCCGCGACTTCTTCCGGCGTCCCCTCAATCAAAATCCGCCCGCCACCTGCGCCGCCTTCGGGACCGATATCGATGACCCAGTCGGAAGTCTTGATCACGTCGAGATTGTGTTCAATCACGATGACTGTGTTACCCGCTTCGACGAATCCCTGCAGGACCTCAATGAGTTTCTTCACGTCGGCAAAATGCAGCCCGGTGGTCGGCTCATCGAGCAGGTACAGCGTGCGACCGGTCGATCGCTTACCCAGTTCCCGCGCCAGTTTCACGCGCTGCGCTTCGCCGCCGGACAATGTCGGCGACGCCTGCCCCAGTTGCATGTAATCCAGACCCACATCACAGAGGGTCTGCAGCATGCGATGAATCTTTGGGAAGCTCTCGAACAATTTCAACGCTTCGCCGATGTCCAGATCCAGCACGTCAGCAATGCTGTGATCGCGGAACTTGACCTCCAGCGTTTCGTGATTGAATCGCCGACCTTCGCAGACGTTGCACGGAATCCAGATGTCCGCCAGAAAATCCATATTCAGCTTCGTCGCGCCGTGTCCTTCGCAGGCTTCGCACCGTCCGTCGGCGACGTTAAAACTGAAGCGACCTTCCTTGTAGCCGCGCATCTTTGACTGCGGCAATTGCGTGAACAGCTTGCGGATTTCGTCGAAGACCTTGACGTACGTCGCTGGATTCGAACGCGGCGTGCGGCCGATCGGCGATTGATCGATGTCAATGCCTTTGTCGATGAGTTCCAAACCATCGATGCGTTTGTGCTTTCCAGGATCGCCGACGCCTTTGTTGACGTCGCGATTGACGACCTGCCACAGGATGTCATTGACGACGGAACTCTTGCCCGAACCGCTTACGCCCGTCACGCTGATCAAGCGTCCCAGCGGAAAATGAACAGTCACGTCCTTGAGATTGTTGTGCGTTGCTTTATGCACCACGATGGAGCCACGATCCGGGTTACGTCGCGCTTTGGGGATCTCAATCTTGAGCCGCCCCGACAGAAACGCACCGGTCACACTGCGTTCGCTCTTCAGCACATCCTCGACCGTTCCTTCAACAACCACTTCGCCGCCAAGCACGCCCGGTCCCGGCCCGAAATCGACGACATGGTCTGCGGCGCGCATGGTTTCTTCGTCATGCTCGACGACGATCACCGTGTTTCCCTGATCGCGCAGTCGCTGCAGACTTTCCAGCAGCATCGTGTTGTCGCGAGGATGCAGGCCGATGGACGGTTCGTCCAGAATATACACAACCCCGACCAGCCCGCACCCGATTTGTCCCGCCAGACGAATCCGCTGCGATTCACCTCCGGAGAGCGTCGGTGCGGAGCGATCGAGCGACAGATAATTCAATCCGCACTGCAGCAGGAAACCGAGACGGCCTCGGATTTCTTTCAGCGCTTCTTCCGCGATCAACTGCTGAGTCGCATCCAGCTTGAGCGAATCAAAGAACTCGGACGCTTCTTCGATCGACAGCGCGCAAACCTGTGGCAGGCTGAGTTCCGGCGGCAACCCTCGCGCGGCAAACCGCTTGCTGGTCGTGCGGAGCCGCACGTTGCGCGCCTGGCGGTTCAGTCGTTCGCCGTGGCATGAAGGACATGCGGCGACTTCCATGTACTTTTCCAACTGTCGGCGTCGCATCGGATTCTTCGCCGTGCGGTAACTTTCCAACAGGCGATTCGCCCAGCCTTCCCATGTGCCGCCGTGCTTCCAGGCTCCGCCGCGAGACCTCCAGGTAAACGTAATATGTCGATCACCGGTTCCGTACAGCCATAATTGCTGCGCGGCTTCCGGGATCTCATTCCACTTCATCTTGAGCATCGAATCAACGGGCAGGCCGCAGTCCTGTTCGATCGCATTGGCCGCTCCGGCCAGCAGATGTCGCGGCCAGCGTCCGATTTTTGTCCATGCGGGCAACAGCAGCGTGGCCCCTTTCTGGATGGATTTGTTTTCATCCGCGATCAGATGATGCATCGGAAACCCGTGTCGCATGCCGAGACCATTGCAGTCCATGCACATGCCGAGCGGACTGTTGAAACTGAACAACTGCGGACTCGGCGGATCGTAGCTCATCCCGCTTTCCGCACAGGCATAGTGCGCGCTGTAAAGGCGATCCGAAGCCTGCAACTGGCGAGCGGTGGGCGTCAGCCCTCCGGTATTGCCGCCATCCATCTCCGCGACCGATTCTGCGTCCACGTCGATGGTTGATTCCGCCACCATGTCTGGTTCTGCGGTGGGCCGTCGTCGCTTCGCCCCTTGTCCCACCCTGCGATCGGCGGCAGGCATTGCTGTTGTACCGGAGGGCTGACGCCCACCGCTCACCGGAGTCGCCGAATCATCGACGCTGCAGATCAAACGCCCATCCGCGAGCTTCAGCGCCTGCTCGACCGCCTCGGCCACGCGCGTCCGCTGGCTTGCACTGGCGACCAGTCGATCGATCACAACTTCAATATTGTGCTTATGGTGTTTACGCAGCGTCGGAGCTTCGCTGATGTTCACGATCTCGCCATCAATGCGCGCCCTCAGGTAGCCGCGTTTGAGCAGGTCTTCGAACAGATCGCGAAACTCGCCCTTTTGATTCTGAACAATGGGCGCGAGAATCTGATACTTCGTCCCGGCGGGCTGATTGAGCAGACTGTCAATAATCTGATCGGTCGATTGAGCCTTAATCGGCTTGCCCGAAACGTAACAATATCCCTGCCCGACTCGCGCGTAGAGCACGCGGAGGTAGTCAAAAATTTCCGTGATCGTACCGACTGTACTTCGCGGATTCCGGCTGGTCGATTTCTGCTGAATGGAAATCGACGGAGCCAGCCCCGTGATGGAATCCACATCTGGTTTCGGCATCTGTCCCAGAAACTGCCGCGCGTATGTTGACAGCGATTCGACGTACCGACGTTGACCTTCTGCATACAGCGTATCAAACGCGAGCGAACTCTTGCCCGACCCGCTGACGCCGGTCATCACAATCAACTTGTTGCGAGGCAGGGACAGGCTGATATTGCGAAGGTTATGCTCCCTCGCGCCTCGAATTACGATATCCGAACTGGCCATAAAACACTGTTTGCCAACAAAATGCTGAATAGACACGAGTGACAAAAGTAGCCATCACTCTCTGAGTGATGAGGCCTCGCCAGAAAACGCGAGCGTTTTCTGGCTCCGTCACTCGGAGAGTGACGCCTACTTTGGCTTTTGTCACATGAGTCTGAAAAACGGTTCGACGATGC